>CAYJCC010000001.1:0-33233 GCA_964368655.1 uncultured Lachnospiraceae bacterium
TCATTTAGTTGACATAAACTTGCAAAATCTTTATAATTTAAGTATCGATAATATCGTCAAAAAAGGCAAAGTATCGCTAAATTAAAAAAGACGATAGAAAACCGACAAAATTATCGCTTTTTCAGATAAATAAAAGTTACGGTTTTACAGAAAATAAAACGATTAGTTTATACTCAAAACATAACAGGTGGAAGATGGTTGGAATTAAGAAGAATTTGTTAGTCATTTGTATGGTTCTGTTAAGTGCCTGTCTTTTACTTGCTGGTTGTGGAGACCCATACAAAAACGCAAAGTTTAGTGTGAATACAAATAACATCTTTATTGAATTGGTCGGCGACGCTGAACAAACTTTTAGCATCGTTGCAAATGTTTCGGGATTAAAAAAGAAAGCAGATAAAACTGCAGGGTATACAATCGAAGATCCTAATGGATATAACGCAATCAATTTTGACGAATCTACAACAAATGATGGAAAGACAACATTCAAATTTTCAACAAGAGGAAAAGAGGGTAGAGTTACATTAAAAGTTTATTCAAATGAAGCTCAATCTAAGTTAAGTCAAAGTGTTGAGATTGTTATTGTTAAGAAAGTTACATCTTTGGCAATGAAAGACAATCTTGCAGTTGAAAGAGGAACATCTATTGATATTTTACAAAACTTGACATTTGCACCAAATGATACCTCTCAAAAAGATATCACAGTTGAGTTCACAAATGTTGAGCAGTCTCAACTTCAAAATCTTACATATGAAAACGGAAAGGTTACAGTAAATAGAAACTTTGTAGGAAATTCTTTTGGAATTAAAGTTACAAGTATTTCTAATCCTGAATGTGTAGAGGAAGAGATTGTTTCAGTTATTGATATGTTAGACGTTGATTCTTTGGTTGCTATTAAGAGCAGTGATTCAACAGATGCAGTTATAAATACAGAAGACCAAATGGCTGGACAATACAGTGTTTCACTCGCAAAGAATGTTACCGATTACAACAGCGTTCAAGTTATGATAAAACAAAAGGTTGGAGATGCTTTCTTAAATCTTGACCCAGAAAAATATTCAGTTAACATAAAGGGTTTGCAAAGCAACAACTTCTTTGCTCCAGAATATGCAAACAACGTAGTTAGTGCATCTAGAGTTCTCACCAGCAGTGGAGAGGAGTCGGGGGCTTTCTTGCTTAAAGCACAGGCAACGGCACAAGCACTTCAACAGACATACACTTTGACATTCACGGTGGACCTTGTTGGTTACGAAGGAATGTTTACAAGAGAAATTTCTTTGACGGTTAAAGTTGTTTCATATCCTAACGATATTAAAATCTATGATTCATTTGGAACACAACTTTCAGAAGTGTCTATGTTCTCTCAATATTTTGGAGACATGATAAACACTGGAACACAGATAAAAGCTGTTGTTAGAAATGGTGAGGGCGAAGAATCTAGAAATTATGCTTACAAGTTAAGTATGCAAAGAGAAAGTGCTGGAGTTTGGACAAATGTTGAATATTCAGCATGGCCATTAAATGTTACATACAAAGAAGGTGGAGTAGTTACAGACAATGCAGTAATTTCTAGCAGCCAAGTATTGTATTTAACAAAGAAAGCAAGTGATGCTACAAATTCCAAATATAGACTTGTGTTTACGAACACTTTATATCCAGATACAAAAACTGAAATGCCAATAACATTCAAAGATGATTCTGGAACAAACTTTACGAACACAACAATGGCATTGCCTATTGGTTCAACTAGAGTATTAACTGAAATCAACTCACAAAAAGTAAATTATGAAATTTTGAGTGGTGCTGAATATGTAACTATTACAGAAAGCACTAACACTTCAAAATATTCTATTAGAGCAGGAAGTTTGTTCGGTACTGCTAGAATAAGATTTGTTGCAGAGAACGGAAGAACTGGAATATACACAGTAAACGTGTACGACGAAATGAGAGATGTTCAAGTATCCGTTGGTGGACAGACAATTTCCATAATTGCAGATGGTACAAATAATTTAACAAACACAATCGTTCCAGTTATAAATGTCACAACAGGAACATCTTTGGCTATTAACTATACTATCAATGGGATTGATTATCAAACAGCAATTCCAAGCAGTCTTACAGCGAACGGGGTAGTTGTAGACCCAACAATTGCTATCTTTGGACAAACTCTTGGAGAAGTTGTTACAAAAACAAAAACAGGGGACACTCTTGTTACTATAACATTGTTAGGTTATACCAACACTTATACTTTCAATTTTAGACTCAACGTTATAAACGCTCTTAACTATACAAACTTGAGAACGGTTGACGGAGAAGGCGAAACAACAATCTATCCTATAAATGCTGGTTTAGGAACAAATACGATATATATTCATCAATATGGGTATAAAACATTGAACTTGTTGTTAAATCCAACCAATGCAACTGTAAAAGCAGAAGATATAGATTGGCAAATTGTTTATAATAACGACAGTTATAATTTTGTTGAAGACGTTCAAGTAGGTGGTTCTTATTCAAACTGGACAGCTGAACACGAAACATTCTTCACGAATTCAAAATTATACTATTGCGAAGATATATCGGAAACAGATATCATTTTCTTGGAAGTAAGTGCAGATGGTAGACAAGCAATTGTTCATACATCTAAGAAAGTTACAGAAGATGAGACAACCTATGTCTTTGACATTGTAGCAAGTATAAGTCAAAGTTACGTAAATCCAAATGGAAACTTGGTAAACGTTATCAGAGAAAGTAGCGTTAAGGTTACCTTGGGAACAGTCGAGAAAACCTCATCAATTCTTTTCCAAGGATTACAAATGGTTGCTGATGAAAACAGAATAGTGTTTGACGTCAGAGACATGAATGGGTTTACTCAAAACAACACAAAAACATTTGAGTTTACAGTAGGCAATGATTTTGCATTAAATAAAGACTTGAAAGTTTCTGTATGGACAGAGACTGGAAACATGTTTGACACAACTGGTACAGTTTCTGCAAACATAACAAATCGTGCCGATGGAACAGGAACTCTTGCTGTAACAGTTGAAGGCAATCCAAACAGAATCCTCGTTCTTCGAGTAGAATCTGAAGATGGTGGTTGCTGTTTTGATATCGTTCTTAAAATAGCAGACGGACTCACAGAAGAGACAGCTTTTGAAATCAAGACTGTTTCAGACCTTATCAGAATAAACCAAGCACTTAATGCTTATTATGTGTTGACAAGTGACTTGAATATAAATGACTACGTTTCTAGAAACGGGTTGGCATCATGGACTCCAATCGGAACTGAAGAAGAACCTTTTGTTGGTAACTTCAATGGACAACAGACAGTTTCTGGAGAAAATTTGCAGTATACAATATACGGATTGAAACTTGCAGGGAGCATGGCTACTGCAGGACTTTTTGGTGTTATCGGAGAGGCTGGTACTGTTCAGAATGTTGTTTTACAAGACAGTCGAATAAATGTCAATACAGAAGGACAAACATCAGCATATATCGGAACATTGGCTGGAAAGAACTATGGTACAATCGTAAATTGTAGCGTAAACGATGGAAACAATGCAGAAGCTGTTACAACAACAAGTTATGGAATGACTGTTGTGAACACTAACGCAGGACTTATAGACTTATACGTTGGTGGAGTAATTGGTTACGCAAACGGGACCGTAACAAATGTAAGCGCTGTTTCTTCTATTAAAGTTACAAACTCAAATGAAGCAACCAACGTATATGTTGGTGGTTTTGTTGGTCAAAACGGTGGAACAATCATTAATGATGAAACGAGTGGTGCAGCAATTGGTTTAGGTAACACACAAGTTGTTTGTTATATTGAAACAGTTGGGGCTGATGCAGTGGGTGGTGTTGCTGGAACAAACATTGGCGACATAATAGATACAAATGTTCAAGCATATATCAAAGCTGATGGAAACAACATTGGTGGTATTACTGGAAGCAATACTGGTTCAATTAGAAACATTACAGTTGTTCCAACTTTAATGGGCGTGGACAATGTTGGTGGTATTATTGGATACAACAATGGTGGACAGGTAATATCAAGTAAAGTTGAGTTTATAGACTATTTACAAAATTTAAGCCATTTGAATACTGGCATACACGGTCGTGACAATATCGGTGGAATTATAGGATATGTTGAAAACATAGGAAATTCATCACAGTATAACTCCGTTTATAGTTATTATGTAAGAGATATTTCAGAAGAAGCATATTCAGACACAGACAACACTGGCTTGTATTATGGAGACATTATAGGTAGAAATCATATCGGTGGTCTCTATGGATTTATTAAAAATGGAACATTAAGCACTTGTGGAGTTGTAGCAAACATTTCTGGTGTAAATTATGTTGGAGGATTTGTTGGAGCAGCTGAATCCAACTTTAATATAGAGAATTCTAGCGCATACGGAAACATGACAGCAAGTGCAGAAAACGCATTTGTAGGTGTTTACGTTGGTGCAAAACAAGACATAATCGAAGAAAATGGCGTAGAAAACATACAATATAGTACGTACGTTGGTGCAATAGGCGAAGAAATTGTTGTTAACTCATATAGTTTTATCTTCTACATTAACGATGAAGACGATAAAATATATTGGGCAACTGGTACAACATTACCTCAAGAGTTGATAACAGATGGTGCAACGGCTAATAATTTAGAAGCAATTGAGATTTTCTTGCAAAATAAATATGCGTTTGTTCCAGTTGTAGGAAGCGATGCTGACAAATTACAAGCAGTAATTGCTTTCTTATCAAATAATTCAAATACAATATCAAACAATATAAATAAATATCCTGTAAATACATTGCAAGGAGTTGTTAACTATATCAACTCATTTGATAATGTTTTAACAGGTACGTATACAACAGATGCTGAAAGACTTGCAGCCATCAATGATTTTGCAAATGTAAATTATAATGACGAAGTATTCCAAAGTGCTGTTGAATATGTGTTTGGCCATGACCTTATAGGCGATGGTATTTTGGCAAACAAATTTATTCCTCTACTTGTAACATATTTTAACAATATTGATGCAACTGCAGTAGTGGGAACATCTACAAATGCTGAAAAATTAACAGCAATGGAAACCTTCTTAAACACAAAGACAACAGAAGCACACAATGCTGAAGCAAATGCAAACGAAGGTGTTTCAAATATTGCTGTGTTCAATCCTGTTTGGGCTAATTCTACAGCAATGAACAGAGTTGTAGATATTACAAACTTCTTATTAAACAATCCTTATCTTGGAAACTCAATTGTTCCAACTCTCATCGCTGCAGAAATTTCTTATTTGAGAGAGTATGATACAACAGCATTGACAGGAACATATGCGAATGACAATGAAAGATTACTTGCAATAGACGATTATTTGGCAAGAACAATGACTGGAAGAGATATTGACTATAACGGTTTTGCTTATAGCCAAAGATTTTCCGTTGTTTCAAGTTATGTAAGAAATAACTTTACATCTGAAGAATCAGAGCCTATTGAAGAGTTTGCAGATATCGATGCCATTATTGCCTTGATTAAAGAGGTTGATAACACAGCATTGACAGGAATATATACAACCGACAATGAAAAAATAACAGCAGTAGAAAACTATTTAACGGGAACAACAAACTTTTCTTATGCTGAAAGATTCTCTGCAGTAGAAGAATATGTTAAAACACACAATTTAGGATTTTATACATGGAACGGGTTGACCGGAGAAGATAGTTTATACACAGAAGCTATCGTTAACGCAGATGGCACATATTATGTAAGGAACGCAGAAACTGGGGAGTATTCTGCAACTATTGTTTCTGTAAGTTTTGCAAACATAGACGCAATAATTACATTTATAAAAACGGCAAATCCAAATGTTTTAACTGGCACATACACAACTGATGAAGAAAAACTAGATGCAGTTGAAAGTTACCTTGCTATATATTACACAGAAAGACCATTCACGGCATATACTTTTACTAGTTATTCATATATAAATATGGCAATAACAGGACTTAACTACTTAGCTAATTTCGGCTATATAGATGGCCCAACATACGCATATGCAATTGAAGACTTGTCACAATATGTTGCATTCATTCAGAAAAACGTTGAACCAACAGCATTGCAAGGGTTAACCACAGATGCTCAAAGACTTGCAGCAATAACTGACTATTTGGAAGAAAATACTGATTATGAAAGACCAGCTGCAATTAACTTAACAACTTTAGAGGAAGTTGTTGAGTTCCTTAACGAAAATCCATTAAGTGCAAGAACAATAATGGTAACATTGACAGACGTTGACAGTGTATTTAATTACTTGAAAGAGCAGTTGGGTGCAACGTTCACAATGAACGCCTTTTTGACAAACATATATCAATTTAACGAGTTGATAGGAAATGCCAATACCGGATTAAACGACGTGGCTCCTAGCAACACAGATATTTGGTATGTTAGCGTAAACGTTAGCGACGGATATCCAATGTTGTTGTCACAAGAACCAGTTAAGGACGGAAAAATTTCTGTTATCGCAAACTTGCCTCCAGTAGATGCAACAATTCAACTTGTAGCAGATGGAGAAAGAATATTCGATTCTAACTACGTTGAAACAACCGGAACCATAGAAGATCTTGTTGTAATTTTCTTCCCTAGAGAAAATTCTATAGCAGTTCCAAGCAATATGATTGCAGAAGTAAACAACTTCTTCAATAAAGTAAACACATATGATGCAAGCGATATTATTTCTATTGCAACAGTTCCAGGATTTGCAGGGGACTCAAAGTTTACTATCACAAGTAGCAACAATTCAATAATAAGTTATTCATCATTAAACAATACATTATCAGTAAAGGGCGAAGGGACAGTCACTCTTACTATTTCCAGTCTATATAATCGTTCATTGGCAAAAACAATAACAATCAAGGTTGTAAGAGGTATCACAGACTTCGAGTTGTATAAAGAAGTAATGAACGAAGAAAACCTTCTCAATGTCGCTGAAGGACAAAACAAAGTAGAAAACGCAAAAACAATCGATATCCAAAAGGAAAAATCAAAAACAGTATTCCCATTTGCAGATATTGATGCCGATAAAGTATACGAGTTTATATCAAATACAGATTTAAGTGAAGAATTAAAGAATAATATTCATATTGGTCAAAATTCTTCAATCGGGGTTAGATACTATTTGTTAGCCGGTGGCTCAATTTATAGCACAAGCGAAATATCTAACAACACAATTACAATTTCTGGACAAAGTTTTGTTAGTCAAGAAATATCTACCGGAAGATGGATTTCATATTTAGACTTTGATGAAATTTCAGGAAATCAAATCAGAGGAACAAATGCCGGAATTGCTAACATTCTTGCAGTGCCTTATATAAAATTAAATGACAATTCAAAAATTGTGTTAGAAAAATACAATATTTTGAACGTGGAACACGGAGACTTTGGTGTGTACTTTAATACCAACGTTTATCTTGGCACAAATTCAGTTACTGTTTCTGACTCGGCAAAAACGTTCAAGCCACAAGCTTCAGTTGTTTTTGACGTAATTATCGAGACAGACAAGAATGCAGAAAAATTATACATTAACATAAACGGTGTTCAAACAGAGATTGGAAATACTGTTATTAAATACGACGATAGCTTAAACATACAATTAGAAACAACACCTCTTTATGTAGCTGGAACATCTCCAACGATGGGAACAAAAACATATACAATTAGACTTGACGTTCCAGAAAATGGAAGATGGTTTGCTGAAGACAAGAACTACACACTTGAGTTCTATACAATAAATGAAACAAATGAGAAGAAATCCGACTCTATCGATATCACAATAAACCCTCAAAGCGTGGAAGACGTTAATATTGCTCATTATCCAAACGCAGAATTTAAGCAATCTGCCGATGGCACGGTTTGGGAAGCAGGTGACGAGAGTGAAGTTGCTTATGACAACATTATCCCATCTCATATTGGTTTATTGAAAGCAAATATTTATCCATACTATGCTAACCTAGATGAAATACAGATATCTAGCAACAGCACAGCACTTTCATTCAACCAAGTATTTGGCGAAAAGACTATTGTGACAAATTCAGAAGTTGAAGAAGGGTTTATTGTTAAAAAATACAGGTTATTATCTAACACGAGCGAAGATTTAACGACTTTATCTTTGAGACCAAGGTCATACTTTAGCACTATAGGTGAAAACTCTATCGACCAAGACAAAAATTACTTTGATGGAAACTTGTATATCACAACATTGTTAAGTCCAGATGCTCAAGAAGGTTCAACTATCACTATTACTCTTACAGGGTATTTGAAAGGTGAAACTAAGTTTGTAAAGAGCATTGACTTAACGGTAATCAAATTGCCAACAGTAGTGTTTGACTACGAGGGGAAAGGAGCCATATCAACTCCAGTTGCAAGAGGACTAGATTTCTCATTTACAGCAACTCTTTCTAACGCTGATACATTAAGTTTAACTGATAGTTATTACGCAGATAGTGTAGATGGAACACCCCTTGTATCTGGATTAAATAACGCATATTATACAATAACCGAGAGTGGTAACGGCTATTCTGTTTCAGTTCTTCCAAGAGCAGAGCAGGGCAAATACATTGTAATAGTCGGAAAAGTAACAAAGACAATCAATAACGTTGAATATTCAGGAGAGGCAAGAATTGTACTCAAAGTTGCCGATTATGTAATCAACAGTATTTCTGTTGAAAATGCAACAGACGGGTACTTGGTAGGATTGTTCGGACAGGCATACAAGTTGAAAGTTGTAATCAACGCTACATATAGCGAAGTTGTTGCAAACTGGAGTTCATCAACCATATATTCGGATATCCAACGTTTGGAACAAGAACTTTCCATGAGTGGAATTGGAGAAAATAATCCATACGTTCCAACATGGTATTTGACAAACACAACAGCAACAGGAACAACATATCAAAGTATAAACGAAGGATTATACGAAGCTGCTGGATTTAGAATCAGAACAGTAGCAGGGTTCTATGATAGAGTTGTTGCCGGAGTAAATGAAAGACTTACCAATACAGGTTTTGCCTTAACTGGCACAGACTTTAATAGTCAAGCAGTATTGAGAGCTATAGCGCATATTACTTACGGAGAAAATGGTGCAGAGGTATGTACAGACATTCTTTATACCGATGAATTCGTAGAACTTACTGCAGATTTTGGTTTGGGATTCTATCGTGACAGCACAGAAGATAATCCAAATCCTATTTATACAAAAGAAGAACTTATAGCTTTAGGAAATGCTTCAGACACAACTATAAAGGGTGCCTACATTTTACAATCCGATATCGAACTTGATGATTGGGAGCCATTGCTATTAAGTGAGGCTGTAACAAGTCTTGATGGTAACGGGTATGTAGTATCATTGAAGAACTTTAACTTGCCAGAGAACACGTCTAACGAGGTTCCAACGGCTAGTGGGAACATTGGTGTGTTCCAAAAGATACATTCTGGAATGACATTGAAGAATTTTGTGGTTGAGATTCGTCCAAATGCAGATATCAATATTATTAATGAATCAAAGACAACTAGTGACGAGTTCAACACAATAAACCCAGATTTAACTGTAAATCTTACGAATTATGCAACCGTTAATTACGGAACTATAGCCGGAATAAATGAAGGTATAATGACAAACTGTCAAGTTGTTTATAATGCAAATAACATTAGAAGCATGAGAGACACCTTGTTACTTGCCGAAAATGTTGGGACTGTTCCAAGTGGAAACATTATGCAAGACGGTAGAACTTTGGATATATCTAAATACAAAGATTCTGGAGTTTCATATAACTATACCAGTGGAGAATGGACAGGTGGAAAAAGAGATTTATCTACTGTAAAATTCGAAACATACGATATTAAAACTAGTCTTTCAATGACTATTGGTGGTTTAGTTGCCGTAAACAGTGGATTCGTTACTAACTCTAGCGTAGAAAACATTTCATTAATAACACAATACGGTGAACTTGCAGGACTTATCGCTCACCAATCAAACAAGCTTAGTTCATCATACTATAAAGGTGGAAACATTATCAACGTTTCTACATCTTCTGTTGCAGGAAATATTGCTGCAGGGTTAGTTGTTAGAAACTCTGGAGATATCCAATATAGTTATTCTTATGGTAGAGATACTTATTCTTATAATAAAGAGCAAGATGCTTATTCAGAAACTGAAGAGTCTGACGCAAACAAGAAAGGGATCACTTCTGGTTCATTTGCTGGACAACAAGACAACAACCCAAATGGCCCAGAAACAGAAATGAAATATCTCCGAGCATTAAGCTCAAAAGTTTATGCAGGTGTTTATAGTGCCGGATTTGTTTATGAAAACACCGGATATATTTCAAACTCCTATAGCAACATATTGGTTGACGGAGCAAACACTTCTGGATTCGTATTCAGAAATGGTTCGGCTGAAGCTACAGCAGAAGAAAATGCTGATGTTGTAATATCAGACTGTTATAGTTTGTCTAGTGTACAAACAAACAGTTTATTAGCATCTCCATTTACAGGAAGAGATAGTTCTGGAAACATACTATCTTATTCTGGAGCAACTATTGAATATTGTTATTTCTTGTTTGTAAGAATAAACGATACTGATGCTGAACCAGAACGTTTGAAAGACCAAATAAATAGAGAAAACGAATTGGCTACCCCATTGGGAATTTCACAGTTCGGCGAATACAATACTTTTGCCGGATTCTATTTCAACTCCGACTTTAAAACAAATTCAGACATTACAAGAAGTGTTTGGTTTATTCCAAAAAGCAACGAGGAGAGTGAGGCGTTATATTCTGGTGTATATGACCAGAGTTTCAAATCTTCATTCTATGGCTTAAACAGACCAGAATTAGTTGCAGCAAACTTAAAAACATTTAGTCTAAGAGTTATCAACACTTCATTATATACAGTAAATGAACTTGCAAACTATTTGAATACAAATTGGTATTCAAACTTTGATTTTGTCGATTACTCAAGTTCAAGTAGCAACGATGCAAATCCTAACGTTCAAACAATGGCACAATTTATTCAATTAACAGAAATAATTGGATTTATTAACGACCAAGAGTCTGTAAGTGCTAGAAAAATTAATATCACAACAACTGCTTCAGATAGTGCAAAGATTTCTGCAATAGTAAATTACTTAAACAACAATGCTCAGATTTATCCTGTGACAACATCAGATGTTCCTCTTAGCATAAATAATATAATTCATGCAATCAAGAACAATCCACAAGCATTTAATGGACAAGTTTTGAACACTCTTGAAGGTTCAGTATTTACAATAAACAATCTTGCAACCTATCTTGAAAGACAAAAATCATCAACATTATCTTATTATTATACCGGTACAGTTATCGGTGAAGATATTTCAAACCCAATATTGATTGACTCTGCAGAAAAGTTCAATGCTTATGTAAGCACTGAAAATCTTGGCGTAACTGGGGCTTCTATGCTCGATAACGCATATATAAGATTTGTTCAAAATATTGAGTACAACAAAGACGGAGACTTAAACGCTGATACATATACAGTTGATTTCAGGGGAGACCTTGATGGTAACGGTATGACAATAAGCCAGTTGAGACTTGTTGCAGATAGTGATTATGTGGTTGAAGTTGGTCAAGAAGTAAATAACCTTGGTTTATTTGCAACCATTTCAAGTGCATACCAAAACGGAAAAACACAATATGGTAGCGTAAGAAACCTTAACATAGAGGTTGTTTCTGTTGACGGTGTTGGTGTTGAATGTGTTGGTGTTCTTGCCGGAACTATTGACGGTGGTAAAGTTGCAAACATAAACATAACATCTTATGGAGAAAACCAAGTACTTGTAACAGGTAAGAACTTGGCAGGTGGTGTCGCTGGATACGTTAAGGGCGATGCTGAATTGGTAAATATCCAAAGCACATTGTCTGTAATGGTAGATTACAAAAATAATGTAAATAATTTCCCAGACGCAATCTATGAATTGGGACCAACAACTGACAAAACTTTCTTTATCTATGACAACCGTTTATCATCTCCTAATCTATCTAAGTTGTCATACGCTGGTGGAATTGCCGGAATTATTGATACTCAAGAAAGAGTAAGCAACGTAGGAAGTTCTAGCAGCCTTTACAATAGTAGAGTAAGAAGAGTTACCGTTTCTTCAGATGCAGTATTATCTGGAGAAATCGTTGGTGGATTATTTGGATTGATTGGAGAATCAACACAAGTTTCAGACGTTTCTTTAATTATAACAGGAACACCACATTTGAATGCTATCAGAGCAGCAGGTGGTATTGCCGGTGAAAACAGAGGAAAAATTGAACGTGCAACAGTTGTTCATTCTGAAGAGACTCAAGCAGAAATAGACCAACTTATTTCTCAAAATGCACAAGTTTCAACAATACATGACAAAACATACAACACGTTATTTACAAGAAATGCTAACTTTATCGGTGGATTGGTTGGTATGAATTTTGCTGGAGAAATAACAAACTCATATAACTTGGTGAGCGTAGAAAACCCTAGAGCAGCTTATGCTGGTGGCTTGATTGGTTTGGATATCAGTGGAACTATAACCTCTGTATATACAACTGCATCAGTTAAAGCTTATCGTTCATATGGTGGTATCACAGGTAAAGAAGTTTCATATAACGCAGTCCTTTTAGTTGACATGGCAAGAAATCGTTTATCAACAAACATACAAAATGTTGATTATTTGAATGAGTTAGTAAAGAATAGTGACCAAGTTATCTATAAAGGTGTAAACGGCATAAACCTTTGGACAGCCGAAGATTTAACAACTTTTAACAGATATAATGGACAAGACTACAACTATGCCGATGTAGGTTCGTTTATTGGAACATTGATAGTAAAGGATACCATTGACATTCGTTGTGCAAACTCTGTTGAAATAGATACCCGTTTAAGAAACGAGTATAACTATTTCATGACAGCAAATTATCTAGATAGCGCAAAAGCAGGGCAATTATTGCTCCAAGTTGGAAACCTTGCACTTTCAGATTTGATAACTGAAGAAGGTTCAGGTAATTTTGCTTCCAATACACAAGAATTGGAAGCAAAAATCTCGGAAGTGGAAGGCGCCGCCAGCAAGCCATACATTCAAAGTGGAAACTATATGTATGAGAATTCTGAAGGAAAGACTACATATTATCATGTTTCTAGACTCCAAAAATATGGTTCATTGAGAACTTTATCTGAATTTGTAAGCATGACCCTTGATGTTACTAAAGCAAGACAGACCTCAAACGAATTTAATACAGAAACATTGGAATATGAACTTACAAATGAAGATAAATACTTTACGATGATAGATGTAATCAACAATTATATCTTGACCGATAGTGATAAATACGAGTTGCTGGGACAATCAACCAATGAGACAATACTTTTATATTCTTATATGAATTCAAATCACACAAAGATTATGACTTCTTTAAGCGAAAATGAAAATCGCACAAGGTTAGTAGACTATTGTGAAAAGGTTATTATTACTGGTAACACGGTTACAATAGAAACATCGCTAACAGGCATGAGAACAGAATTGCAACGAGTTGTTACATATCTTTCCGATGCCTTTACTGGAAACGAGTCAACATTTGCTGAACTTGTTCAAGTGATTAATTCTTATGAACCAACTAGTCAAAATTTAATAGACACAAGACTGACTGAAGATGAATTGAAAGCGAGAATAAAAGCGTTTATGGATGCCGATACGAAGAACACCTTTGTAGATGGAACTGATGATGAAAATTGGAATGCTCCTGGAGTTGTAGAGTCATTAGTTACATACATAAATAACAACTATTCTTTGGAAGCAGGACAACAAATTCCTCAAAGAGCAAATGCCAAATCGCCAAAAATATTTACAACTTACAATCCAATGTTGTGGCATGGTGTAACATTTAGAGAAGATGGAACAAAAGAGTTCACGGAAGTAGCTCTTCCAAAACTTGAACCAAAAGCAGACTTGGGTGTAATTACCGTAACAACAGTTGAAGAATTGTTGTTGATTGAAACATATAGATTTAGCAAATTTATAATTGCTGCCGATATTGACCTGTCCACATACGATGGGGATTGGTTGCCTTTGTGTAGCGAAGATTTTCCATTCCAAGGAACAATTGAGGGCGCTGAAAGAAAAACGGAAGGTGACCAACCAGTTACTGGTTCTTATTATGGAATATATAATATAAGCATAATAGGAAAAACAAACAAATTAGGATTACTGTCCTATGTTGAAAATGCAACATTCAAGAATTTAACTCTTGGTGTAATTAAAGTTGATAATGCAGGTTATAACGGAGAGTCTGGACCAGCTTATGTTGGTGCATTGTTTGCATACTCAAACAACACTCAAAATCAAATAACAATCGTCGATAATGTTCATGTTATCTCAAACGATGGCTATATTGATAAAGTTTTGGAAAATGCTACAAGCATGAAGACAGCTGCTGAAGAAGAACTTGAAATAAACTTGGCTATCAAAAATGGAAATAGTAGTTATAAAATATCTGCAACATATACTGGGGCAGTAGGTTCTTTATTTGGTTATGCAAATGGCGTTCAATTAAAGAATGTATCAGTTGGACTAGATGGAAACAACGATTATTCTGGTGTAGTAGAAGCTAGAAGTGTGTATGCAGGAGCAACTGACACAGTTACTGCTGGTGCTATTGCTGGTAAGATTGTATCTCGTGAGAGCAGAATAAGTGTAAGAAAGAATTTTGCTTCATTGGAAGAAGCTAGGAATACGTATAAGATAGAAGACTATCTTGCATATACAGTGAATGGTGCTGATAACAACAACACAAGATTAAATATAAAACAGTCCGTTAGTGATGGTGAAGAAAAAGAAAGTCTAAGCCTTGTTCTTGCTTTTGGTGGATTGTTTGGAGAGATTGAAGACGGACTTGGTGGTGGAACAGCAGTAAATATCAAGAACATAAAGGTTAATAACCCAGGTGTTACTTCTGACACTATTCGACTAACCATGGACTACAATGCTGGAGAGATATATGTTGGTGGTGCAATAGGAAGAACAGTTGGTGCTGTTAACATAAACAGTAATGAATACATAACTGAAGAAAGAACCAACATGTTGGCTCTTGGAAACAGTTTATCATTCGAAGATGATAGTACCGATGCAAATTCTCCTAACTTAACATTGACAGAAAAGAACGCATATACAATGCAGTTACTTGCTAGAAATGTTGAAGGGTATGCAGTTGCTAACAATTCAATAATAAGATTAAAATTAGACAACAATAATTCAAGATTATTTGTTGGAGGTTTTGTTGGTTCACATAGTGGAACTTCAAGCCTAAATAGTTCATTCAACAATATTGACTTAACCGGAGAAACAAAAATAATCTTGTCTGGTGCAAATACTCCAGCAAAAACACTCGATGAAAAAGTTGATTACAATGTTTACTTTGGTGGAGCAGTTGGTTATTTACAACAAAACGCTTCAGATATAGATTTGAAATCGGGATCATTTGATATTTCTAAAGAAGATACCTATGAAGGGTTGTTCCTCGGAGGAATTGCCGGATACATGACCAACTCTGTAATGTCTGACGTTGCAGCTAAAATAAGCTTGGTAGTTCCAAATAATTTAAGTTTCAGCGAGAAATATCTCGGAGGAATCGCCGGGTATTCTTATAATAGTAGCTTTGATATGGTTGCCAGTGATGGTAATATAGAATATCTGGGAGAAGACGAAGCCGAAATAGGTGGATTAGTTGGTAAATTTGTCGCTAAGTCACTAGGTGGAGCGTTTACTATCTCAAGAGTGTTCTCAAATATGAACATCAAGAGTAATGGAACAGGAAACTTTGGTGGATTGATTGGAATTCTCCTTGCTGGTGACCACTCAGAGGGCGAAATTAACATTTCTGATAGTTATTCAGCTGGTAGTGTTTGGGCTGCTGCTGATGCCATAGAAGGCGTTTCAGTAGGTGGGTTCATAGGTTCTGCTAACTTTAAGCAAACAAGTGATAGTGCTTCATGTAAAGGCTTACTAGAAGTTAAAAATAGTTATAGTATTGCTAATGTTGTTACGGCAACAACTGAAACCAATAAAGCAACTTACTTAAACGAAAATGATGGTTCATACGGAGCATTCGTTGGAAGTATAAGAACAGACGATGTAGATGGGGCATTCTATAATGTTTATTATAATGCCGATCTTGCACCACGTTCTGCAGAGATACCAGGAATAACTGGTCTTTCTACTAAAAATATGTTGTTTGAGTCTCTCGGAACATTTAACGGATATTTAGATACAGAGATTTGGACGCTCGTAAGTGGTGCTTATCCAGTATTAAAATATGCACTTGACGTGAATAGTTTCGCTGGCGCTTATGCGAGTCAAACATTGACAGCTCAAGAAAACAAACAATCTATATTCCAACAGGCTGAAACAAATCAAATTCCTGTTGCGAATGCAGAAGAAACCGAAAACAGCATTGCAGTGATTTATTCTTCTGGACAACTTTCGGAAGTAGGTAACAAAACAATTTATATTGTCGCAGGAAGCACTATTACATACGGAACTATTGCGACTGTTGATACTTTAGGAAGATTGTGGGGAGTGGACGGAACAAACGTTTCAATCACAACCAACAACGGTATTATATCAAACACAAACTTGACCTTGAATAACAACGATAAAAACTTTGTTGGTACCAATAATGGTATCATTCAAAATACAAAAGTAAATGAAAATCATCTAAACTTAACAACTGTTGCCAACACAAATAGGTTAGCAAAGCCTATTGTTGGAACAAACAATGGTATAATTGATAAATTAAGCGTTGTTGGATACGTAAAAGCTGACCTTGCTACAATATTTGTGGAAGGAACCAATGCTGGCATGATCATTGATTCTGTTGCTAGAACAGACCACCCAACAGCAAAACTTACAACAAATAGTGGGGCTGAGGAAGCTGGTTCTGGTAACGATTATATCAGAAACAGTTTGTTATATAACGAAAATGGTTTTGTTTATTATGGAAACACTACAAATGGACATGTACTCTCATTCCCTCTAACTGCTTTCAGCACAGATGTTGAAATTGACCCTAACAGCGACCAATTCGGAGTGTTAACAGGGGAAGAGACTATCGAAGAGTTTATGAGAGCCTTTGATATCACAAACTATACTGGATGGGCAACCAGCCAAGGCTTTGACTTTGACCAAATTTGGACAATGATAGAGCCTCAAGATGAAAGTGGATATAAGAACTTAATTGAAGAAATTCAAGACTTGAAGAGCGAATATGTTGCATTAGCCGACGGTTACAAAGCCGTTCAAGCAAGAATAGCAGAGTTGAAGGGCACAGGAAGAATAACTACCACGGTTTATGCAAGAATAGCACCTACTTCTGTTGGTGGAGCTGCCACAAACAACTCCTCAATCTCAGCAGCAGTGTACACAAATGGAGCAATTTATGCAGCGCAAAACACGATGACAAATGCTCGTGCAAAATATGAAGAAGCAAAGAACACATATGATAATATGGTGAGACCTGCTGGTCTTACAGACGAAGCTTGGGCAGAAAAGAAAGCCATCGCTGCTACAAATGTAACAAGAGAATGGAACAACTATTTGTCCACAATAGATTCATATAATAACCTGATAGTAGAATATAGAGCAAGAATTTTGACTGCCGAGGGTGAAAATGAGGATCCAAGAAGTTTGGGTTATGCATTGTTCTTGGTAAAAGAAAAAGCGACTGAAATTGGTAGAAAAGATGCAAGTTTCGGAGCAAAAGTTGTTAAAGATATAACTAATTCGGGTGCACCAACTCTTCAATGGACACTTAAAGATTATTGGACAAACGAAAATTTATCTACACAGTATGAATGGAAATTAAACGCTGAAGCTCAAAGTGGAACATTGGCAGGCAATCTTAATTCTATATATGGGGCATCAGGTTCAGATGGTTTAATAAATGTTATAAACGGAAATGCAACAATCAGTGCTGTATTTGGTGAGAATGTTGTTGGTTCGACGGTTAATGATTTGAAAACTGCAATAGAAAACTCTGGAGATACTCTATTTGCAGGAACTGTTGAAAGACTAACAAACGCAGATACTTTAATAAAGATAAAAGCATGGCTTTCAAACAAAGTAATAACTAGAGACACTTCTAAACTTATAGAGATTGGTAGAGCAGAAGAACTTGCTTGGGTATCTAATTTGAACAGGGCAGGAGTTGAGTTTAGAGGGGTAACCTTAGAACTTACAGCTGACATTGACCTTGGTGGCAAATTATGGCAGCCAATAGGAAATGGATACGACAACGGACAAACAAGATTAGAGGGAGATGTAACTCCATTCTATGGTTATATAAACGGAAATTGGCATACAATTAAAAATATTTCAGTATTTGCAAGTGATTCAAATGCTGGATTGTTTGGCACTGTTGTTAATTATGGAACCACACCTTTTGCAAAAGAATTGTATATGGAAGGTGGATTCGTTATCAGTGTTAACTCATTAGATGCTATAAATATTGACAATAGTCCATTTGCAAACGCAGGATCTCTCGTTGGCCATTTAGAAAAGACAAGTAATAGCACTATACTTTCTAAAGTTGTAGTAAAGAATGTAGCTGTAACAGCTACACATAACGCTGGTGGTATTATTGGAACAACCGTAGGTTCAGCAATCATTGAATATTCATATACAAAAGATATGGTAATTAAGGGTGCAGGCGCTATTGCGAATGTTGAGGGAACTTCGTCTGTTCTTTCGGGTATTACTAACGTTTCTGGAACAATACTGGCAAATCAAGTTTATTCAAAAAATAGTTACAACATAGGAAGTGCTGGAGTAAGAGTATATCCAATTACAAACAATACTTTAGCAGCAACTTCTGCAGCATATTATGAAGCATTGCTTCGCGAAACTTCTGCAGCTGGGGCTATAGAAAAAAGTAAAGAACAAATGGTTTCTGAATCATGGGGAAATTTCTCATGGGCAGATATTTGGTACAGAGATACTAACGGAGAAATAAACGAAGGATATCCAGAACTTTATGTATACGAAAATTCAGACTACTGGTACGCTTATGTTCAGAATACTCAAACATCTCTAAATACAAACGGTAGGGTAGATTATTCTGTAAATGGGGATGTCTACACAGTATTTACTGGTGCTGGACTTGCATACATGAGCTACTTGGTAGCAAATGGAGATGATTTCTCTGGAAAGACAATAACGCTTGGTAATGATATTTCATTGAGTGGAAGATTCTGGACTCCAATAGGTACAACAACAAATCCATTCAAGGGCACTTTTGATGGAAACTTCAAGAGCGTCTTTGGCTTAACTTGTTACAGTGTGTTCGTTGGGGATACAGAAACAGCAGCTACATTAAACCTCGGATTGTTCGGATATGTTCAAGATGCAACAATCAGAAATGTAACGGTTGGTGTTCCAAGCGATGATGAAAATTATGAAACAAAAGTTAGCACAATTGGTGGCGTTTCAAACATTGGTGGTATCATAGGACAAGCAGTACGTTCTACTATTTCAAACGTAGTTTCATATACAGTGATTAACACAACAGAAGGACAAACTGGCGAAAATATCGGTGGTATTGTTGGTTTTGCTACAAACTCTAAATTGATAGAGTGTACAAACTATGGTGCAATCACAGGTTTAACTACAACTAACGTAGGTGGTATTGTTGGACGAATGACATACGATTCAACAACAGGTGGAACATTTATGCCAACAGGAACCTTAAGTGGAGAAAGGATAGAAAGCCTTCTCGGAAACTTAAACTCTTCTAAGTTGGTTAATAACGCAGTTATCCGTAGCAACGGTAGTTATGTTGGTGGTATTTTTGGACAAATTTCAAATGCAAACCAATTTACTGTTACTGGAACATACAACGGGATAACATATACAAATGAAGTATTTACTCCAAGCGTTAGTGAGTCATATAACACAGGAATAGTTTCGTCATCAGACAGTTATGTTGGTGGTATTTCTGGATATTCTCAAAGAACAAGTTACACATTGGTTTATAATATAGCGAATGTAACTGGCTCAACCAATGTTGGTGGTATTTTGGGATACACCACAGGAAGTGGTTCTTTAGCAAAAGACATTTACATTGACAACAGCATGCTCGTTGAGGCGGGAAGTGCAAAACCATCAAGTACGGGTACGATAAAGGGACAAAACTATATTGGTGGAGTTGTGGGATATTCTGATACTACGACAATTATGGGTGTTACTAACTGTAGTCCTATTATTAGGGTATCAGGGGCTTCGCAGGATAGTTATTTTGGTGGTATTGTTGGTTATGCAAACAATTCTAACTTATATGAAGTAGCAAACAAAGTGGAGCTTACTGTTGGCGCAGGATATGTAGGAGGTATCGCATGTTATGTAGGAGGTATCGCAGGTTATGCTTCATTTGACAACTCTTCAGAAGCTATCAACTTATATGACACATCGACTCAATATTCAGAAGCAGGTAGCCTTCATATATTCCCAGATAAAGACCCACTTATAGCAAGGTATAGTGGTACAGCAAATAGAGTTTCAAGTGCTGTATATGGTGGAGCAACTCAAAGTAGAGTTTCAAATATAAACAATTCAATTGTTTCTGCTGCGAATGCTGAGACAAATACAATCTTTACTAACTCAAGTGTTTGGGTAAACGGAGTATTAAAATATGCAAGAACCGTAGAAATCTTGCCAAATAAAACAAATAGTAGTGTAACAATTAACACTGCAGATGAATTTTACATGATTGCTTATATGATGGCTATGAGATTGAATAGACCAATCGTAACAGAAATTACGCTTGGAGCAGATATTGTCCTTGATTTGTCTGCAACAAATTATGTACGAAATCTGGAATCTGGTAAAATTAGCCCACATGCTTCTAACTTGCTTGGAACAGGAGATAATTATAAATTCAAAGGAACATTTAATGGTAATAATAAGACCATAACTCTTTCTAGGACTTCTGAAGAAACATTTTCTGAAGAAATATTTAGTAATATGTATACTGGATTGTTCGGATGTGTTCAAAACGGACAAATAAGCAACTTAACCATTTCTTTAGCAGGCAATATAGTAGGGTTCAATTATACTGGAGCTCTTGCTGGAATCGTTCAAAATGGTAATATTTCAAATGTGACAGTTCTAAGCGGAGGGTCTTCAATAATTGGGAACCAATATGTTGGTGGTATTATTGGAAGAGCAGAAGGTTCAACGATAAGCCTTAACACTGCTGGAGTAACGAATAAAACAGCAGTAAATTGCAATGTTCAAGGTGTAATTAATATAGGTGGTATTGTAGGATATGTAGTCAATACAAAAATTTATGGCACGGGTTCAGCCCTTGCAACAAACATGGATACAAATGCTATAGTTGGAGGCAATATAACATTTGTAAACACTGGTTCAACCTTTGATTCTATTGGTGGAGCCATTGGTTCTGCTAATAGTTCTGAAATATATAATATAAGTAGTACTTCTACGGTTGGAGATGGGACTTTAGGCGCAAATGTCGGTGGAATTGTTGGAATAAGCAATGATTCTCCAATTAGTTATTGTAAAAATGAAGGAACGGCTAAAGGACGCTCATATGTTGGTGGAATAACAGGACAGGCTGCTTATGGTTCTATTAACAATTGTGAAAACAGTGCAGGTATCCAAGGTAATTCGTACATAGGTGGAATTGCTGGTATTTCAAGCGGTAACATTGCAAATTGTACTAATTCGGGAAAGATTACTGCCTCAATTTTGTCTGACGCAAAAGGTGCTGGTGGAATAGTTGGTGTATTGACGGCACAAAAAGTAGAACAATGTATAAATAATGGTATAGTCAACAGTCTTTCTTCAGAGTATGTCGGAGGAATTGTTGGACGTGTTTATAGTCATGCTTCAATATCTGAAAGCGTAAATAATGCAAGAATTACGGGATTAAGATATGTTGGTGGTATAGTAGGTGGAGTTTATATTGATAGTCAAATATCCATAAATGAATCTGACAATAAAGGACAAATAGTGGGTAACGGAATAGTTGGTGGAATAATCGGTTATGCAAGGTCAGGGGCAAGTATAACTAACTGTGAAAATCAATCTTCAGCAATAGGAGAAAATGATTCTATTGGTGGAATTGTTGGACAAATAGATAGTGGAACGATTGAAAATTGTGCAAATAATGCCGCAATACAAGCTAATTACGCGGCCGGTGGAATAGTTGGAAATAGTAATGGTGGAAGTAGTTCCTTAAACGTTGTAATCACAAATCCAGGATTGGGAATATGGTCTTTTGTGAAGGGAAATTATTATGTTGGTGGAATTGCTGGTTATGCACAATACACTCAAATAAGGTTCACTTCAAATACTGTTCTAAACGTTGGAACAATAGAAGCTACAAACACTCAAGGGCAGAATGGAGGTTCCTTTGGCGGGTTGATAGGTAGAGGACAGTTTTGTGAAATTTATGGACAACATATATCTGATACTAATAAATTTGCAACTACAAATACTGGAAATACCCAGGTTACGGCAACAATAAAGAGTAAGGATTCATATGCGGGTGGCATTATTGGAAGACTTGAGGGTGGAAAAATATACAATATAACACTTGCATACGGTATCGTGGGGGAGTCGTCAAAAGTAGACTATGTCGGCGGAATCGCAGGGCATAGCACAGGTGAAATTTTATACTGTTCAAATGCTAATACGTCTGAAATATACGGTCGCAATTATGTTGGTGGCATTGCAGGAAGGTCTTCGGGGACGATAACCGATTGTTATAACACTGGCTTGGTTTCAGCAAGTGAGAGTTACGTTGGAGGTATTGCTGGTCAAGCTTATGGAACAATTCAGTTCGCGGGAGGCAGAAATACTTCTGGAATAGTTAGTGGGTTATCAAATGTTGGTGGAGTTGTTGGAGTTGTTTCCGATGGAAAATTAACAGTATACGGAACAATGGAATTCACAACTTCCAATAGCACATCTAAAACCTTATTTAGCGGGACACTTTCAAAATCTTCTAAGTTGGGTGGAATTATAGGATTGGTTGATGATTATTCTTACAACTCAGTTTATATATATAACATGATAAACAATAGTACAATTGCAGGAAGTGAAGCCGTAGGGGGTATTGTTGGGAATGCTCTTGGTGGTGGAGGAGAAATAAAATACTGTATTAACTATCAATCAATTACTGGCTCATCAAATGTCGGTGGAATTGCTGGAAATGTTTTGGCTAAAAGTGGCAGTTATGTTATAGATGAATGCCATAACTATGTGGGTGCCCCAATAAAGAATGGCTCTAATGTCGGCGGAATAGTGGGGAATTTCAACAGAGGTACAATTTCAAACTGTGAAAATGTGGCGATAATAAGTGGTACATTTAATGTTGGTGGAATCGCTGGAAATAACGTTTCAACAATATACGGTTGTACCAACAATGGTGAGATAACAGGAACCTACTCCGTTGGTGGAATCGCTGGAACAAATAGTGGGTCTATCGGATCAAATGGAAATTCTTGTACTAATTCAGGAAAGATTACTGCCTCAACTTCGTCTAACAAAAAAGGTTCTGGTGGAATTGTTGGAACAAACAGTGGAACCGTACAGTATTGTACGTCAGAAGAAGATATTTCTGGGAAAACAAACACAGGTGGAATAGTTGGTTATTCTTCTTCGGGTAGCATTATTAGTAATTGTAAGACTCTTAGTGTAACGATAGAAGGAACATCAAACAATATTGGTGGAATAGTTGGGAGCAATTATTATGGAACAGTTTCTGAAAGTACTAGTTCATATGTAACGATAAAAGGATCGTACAACATTGGAGGCATTGCGGGTGCGTCGTATGGTACTATTGAAAATTGTTCTCTTGAAAAAGGAAGCTCGGTGACAGGATCGTCACACTCTGTTGGTGGCGTAGTTGGCTATTTGTCTGGAACCACGGTTTCAGGATGTTTGGTTTATTCTTATTATCATGAAAAGAGAGTTGGACTTGGGTTTTGGGACTATCAAACACATGACGATCGAACATATATAACAGGACCCACGGATGTGGGTGGAATAGCCGGATATTCTTCAAGCTCAACGATAACAAATTCTTTTGTTGATTCCTATTCTTATAAGGATTTGCGGGGGTACACCACATATTATGGAGAAGTTAGTTTGACGGGAGTTGGAAATGTTGGCGGAATCGTAGGAAGTGCTTATAGTAGCACAGTAAAACTTTGCACTAATGAATTTTATGTAAAAGGAAATGGAAATAATAGTGGCTGTTATGCGGGAGGAATCATTGGATATGCTTCTGGAAAAACGGAAGTTAACTCTTGTTTCAACATGGCAAGTATAACCAATGCCTATGAGGCTGGAGGAATTGTTGGAAGGGCATATAAGGACGCCAGGAGTCCATATCTTGTAAAAATTACAGCCTGTGGGAACTCTGCAGCTATAGATTCTGGTTGTGCAGGAGGAATTGTAGGAAATGGTGGAGAGTCTGTTTTAGCTGCAGATATTGACTACTGCATCAATAGTGGTAACGTTTCTGGAAAAAGGCAGGCCGGAGGAATTGTTGGTTACCATGCATACAGTATAAATAACTGTAGACAAGAAGGAACGGCTTCTTCCCAAGGTTCTAAAAACCCAATTATTGCATCTAATAACTCTGCTTTAAGTATAGCCCCTTCCGGAAACTATTTTTATGGAACCGAGGCTTGGAGCGGGTTTGACCCCAATGGAAACCCTAGATATTCAAATTATGCAACCGGAGAACGTCCTTATGGACCAGGCGATAATATTGGATATGATGATAACGGGACAGAATTTGATATTTATATTGAGGGAACGTATACGGTTCAGGGGTATGCTTTATGGCTGGATGTAAACTCGAAGAGTAGTGGTACAAACAGGTCTTATGATTTTTATGGATGGATGCTTGGTTATGAAAACGACACGGGAAAGGTTTCGAAAAACTTAAAAAGAGCTGGAGATTGGATAAATTTTGAAGAAGGCGTCCCTACCATATGGAGCTTAGGTGGAGAATATTCAATTTGTTTAATATTTTATGGACAACATGCTTATTCGTCTTATATTAGGATTGATAATGTAAATCTCTGGGTAATTCTTGGTACAAAAACCACTACCATAATTTCTTCATCCGATTCAGGCGATTCAGGAAGCACATTACAAAGAGTTAAATACTATATGTCTAACGGATCAGCAATAACTAATAGAACTAATAATATATACTAGTAGAACTAATAATATATAGATATTAAACGGTAATGATAAAAAATTGGAGAGAATAAACGTTCTTAACAAAAAGTTCTTATTAATTAAAAAACAACGTTCATAATTTGGACGTTGTTTTTTTTTGAGACCTTCGCCACGTGTTCGCAAAAAATATTTGCTCCCTTTATATGTCGTTTTTAGGCTGATGGGGTCTAAAAAGTCCCGTAAAAAAGTTGTTTTTTATTAAAGAAAAGGGTTGACCATTTGGTTTTTTTATGGTAAAATACAATTTGTATATAGTGTAAAATGCGAGGAAAACCGTCGTTTTTCTTCGCCTTTTCGTCTCTATGGACGGGTAAAAAATGGCTTTATATAGCAAAAATTTCAAATTACATACGGAGTCACTGAATAGATAGAGTTTCTATCTATAAAGAGGCTTTTGCCCTTATGTAGGTTGTAATGCTTGCTTGTAAATATAAAAAGTTTATTATATTGAAAGGAGAACCTTGTATATATGCAAAACATTCCATTGACAAGAAAAGTAAAATATGGAAACAATGTAAGACAAACATTTGGCGAACACAAAGAAGTTGTGGAGATGCCATACTTACTTGAAGTACAGAAAAAATCTTATGAGAGATTTTTGAAAGAAGGAATTGGTGAGGTTCTCAAAGAAGCATCTCCTATTACTGATTACAGCGGTAAGGCAGAAGTATACTTTTTGGGATACACTCTCGACGAACAGCCTAAGTACACTAGAAAAGAGGCTAAGAGGAGAGGTGGAAACTATACAATAGCCTTAAAGGTTAAAGTTAGAATCGTTATTAAAGAGACAGGAGAGATTATCGAGAACGAAGTGTTCTTAGGTGATGTTCCTTACATGACTGACGATGCTACTTTTATTTTTAATGGAACAGAAAGAGTAGTTATTAACCAAATCGTTAGAAGCCCTAGTGCTTATTATTCTAAAACCGTAGACAAAACTGGTAGAGAGTTGTTTAACTGTACCGTTATGCCTTTAGATGGTAGCTGGTTAGAAATGGAGCAAAAAGAGAAAGACCCTAACTTCATTCGTGTATCTTTGGATAAAGGTGGAAAGATTTCTCTCGGCGTATTCTTAAAGTGTTTTGGATTATTAAAAAATGACATTCTTGATATTTTCGGAAACAACGATATCATGAAAGCAACATTGGATAAAGACGTTGCAGAAACACAACACGATGCTCTTATTGAGTTGAGTAGAAAGACCAGACCAAGTGAAATTCCAAGTGCAGAAGCAACAAAGGGATATATCTTCTCACAATTCTTCAGCACAAAATACTACAATCTTGGTAGAGTTGGTAGATTCAAAGTTGATAAGAAACTTTCACTTTGCAACAGACTTGTTGGACTTGTTTCAGCAGAGGATATTGGAAAGAAGAGCGACCTTATTGTTAAGAAAGGTGACGTTATTACAGCCGAACAAGCAAAGACCATTCAAGCTAGTGGTATAAACGGTGTTTGGGTTGAGATTAACGGAAAGAAGCATAAGATGGTTGGTAACAACCGTGTTTGGTTAACAGATATCATTAAGTGTAACGGTGCAGAGATTGGCATCAACGAAATGGTTCACTATCCAACACTTATGGAAACAATCAAAGGTTGTAAGACAAAAGAAGAGAAGTTTGCTAAAATTCTTGAAAACAAAGAGAACATTACAAACCCAACTTTGACAATAGACGATATGTTAGCAAGTATTAGTTACTTGCTTGACCTTAACGAAGGAATCGGCAAGACAGACGTTGTTGACCATTTGAGCAACAGAAGAATCAAAAGTGCTGGAGACCTTCTCAAGGATTCATTCAGAGACGGTATCATGAAGTTGAGCAACGTTGCTCGTGAAACACTTCAGTCTCATGATTTAACAGATATAACTCCAGGACAAGTTGTTAACGCTAGACCTGTGAACAGAGCATTTAGAGAATTCTTGGCTCTTCACCAATTGAGTCAGTTGATGGACGACATCAACCCAGCAAGTTCGTTAACACAAAAGAGAAAGATTTCTGCTGTTGGACCAGGTGGTATTAAGAAAGACAGAGCAACTGATGAGGTTCGTGATATTAACCACAGCCACTACGGAAGAATCTGTGTTATCGAAACTCCTGAAGGAAGCAACATCGGTCTTATCAACTCACTTGCTAAATATGCAAGAATCAACGATTATGGATTCATCGAAGCACCTTATCGTATTGTTGATAAAGCAAAGGGTATTGTTACAAATGATGTCGTATACCTTATGGCAGATGAAGACGAAGATTGTTATATAGCACAAGCTATCGAGCCTGTAAATGAAAAAGGCGAGTTTGTTAATGACACAGTAATTTGTCGTCATTCCGATACAATCTTGGAAGTTCCAAAGAACAAAGTTGATTATGTTGATATTTCGCCTAGCCAACTTATCTCTGCTTCAACATCTTTGATTCCTTTCCTTGGAAACGACGATGCTAACAGAGCGTTGATGGGTTCAAACATGCAACGTCAGGCAGTTCCACTAATCACAACTGAAGCACCATATGTTGCAACAGGTGTTGAGTATAAAATAGCTAAAGACAACGGAGCAATTATATGTGCAAAGAATGCAGGTAAAGTTACTTACGTTGATGCAGACAAAATTGAGATTTTAACAGATGACGGACAAAAGGACGAATACGAGTTATTAAAGTTTATCAAAACAAACGAAAAGAGTTGTGTTAACCAAAAAGTTATCGTTAAAGTTGGACAGAAAGTTAAGAAAGACGAGACCATCGCAGACGGATATGCAACCAATGGTGGAGAACTTGCCCTTGGAAAGAATGCCCTTATAGCATTCATGAACTGGGAAGGTTACAACTACGAAGATGCTATCTTGCTTAGCGAAAGACTTGTTAAAGAAGACGTTTATACTTCTATTCACTTAAGTGAGTATGAATTAAAATGTAGAACAACAAAGTTGGGAGACGAAGAAATTACTCGTGACATTCCTAACCTTGGTGAAGAAGCCCTTAAAGACCTCGACGAAAACGGTATTATCCGTATCGGTGCAGAGGTAAAGGCAGGGAATATATTGGTTGGTAAGGTTACTCCAAAGGGAGAGACAGAACCAACTCCAGAAGAGAGACTCTTAAGAGCTATCTTCGGTGAAAAAGCTAGAGATGTTAAAGATGCTTCCTTGAAAGTTCCACACGGAACATCAGGAATCGTTGTAGACGTTCAAGTATTTAGCAAGAAAAACAAAGACGAACTTGAAACTGGCGTTAATATGATGGTTAAGGTTATCATCGCCGAGAAACGTAAAATCGGTGTCGGAGATAAGATGGCTGGACGTCACGGAAATAAAGGTATCGTTTCAAGAATCCTTCCAGTTGAAGATATGCCATTCATGGCAAATGGTCAACCAGTTGATATCGTGTTGAACCCTCTTGGAATTCCTTCAAGAATGAACGTTGGACAGGTGCTTGAAGTTCACTTGGGACTAGTTGCTAACGCATTAGGTATCAAGTTTGCTACACCATGTTTCGACGGCGCAACAGAAAAAGATATTAGAGAATTGTTGAAAGCTAACAACTTCCCAGACAACGCAAAGATTCAGTTGTTTGACGGAAGAACGGGTGAAGCTTTCGATAACGCAGTAACTGTTGGTTATATGTACTACTTGAAGTTGGAACATATGGCTACAGATAAAATGCACGCACGTGCAACCGGAAAATATGCTTACGTTACCCAACAACCTCTTGGAGGTAAAGCACTCTTCGGAGGACAACGTCTTGGAGAAATGGAAGTTTGGGCATTGGAAGCATACGGCGCAAGTAAATTGTTACAAGAAATGATGACAGTCAAATCTGATGACGTTGAGGGTAGATACAACATGATGAAGGCTATACTTGACGGAAAACAATTCCCAGAGCCAGGAGTGCCAGAAGCATTTAAGGTATTGTTAAAAGAATTAAGAGGTCTTGGTTTGGATATCCAAATGTTGACTTCTGATAACAAAGAATTCGATTTAAGTGAACTTTATCAAGATACAACCGAAACATTCAGCGAGGTTACAAAACCACGTGAGGAAGTTGAGGACGTTTTACTTGACTTCGCTGACGAAGTTGAATTAAAGAAAGATGAAGACGAAGATACAGATGTTGATGACCTCTTTGATGAATCTGGTCTATTTGATGACTTCAGTGATGATGAAGAGTAATAGGAGTTGTAGAGTATGTTTGAATTAAACAATTTAGCGTCAATAAGAATTGGTATAGCCTCACCAGAGAAAATCAGAGAATGGTCTCATGGTGAAGTAACCAAATCAGAGACAATTAACTATCGTACACATAAACCTGAAACAGGTGGTTTGTTGTGTGAAAGAATTTTTGGACCTAGTAAAAACTGGGAATGTCACTGTGGTAAATACAAGAGAATACGTCATAAAGGCGTAATCTGTGACAAATGTGGAGTTGAAGTTACAAAGAGTGCTGTTCGTCGTGAGAGAATGGGACATATTGAACTTGCTACTCCAGTTGTTCACGTTTGGTTTATGCAAAGCGTTCCTTCAAGAATAGGTATCTTGTTAAACTTAAACGCAAAACAACTCGAAAAGATTGTTTACTACGTTAGTTTTATTGTAACCGATCCAGGAAAAACTGAATTCACAAAGATGCAAGTTATTTCTGACTTGGAATACAGAGAAGCAATCGAAAAGTTTGGATACAATTCATTCAAGGCAAGTATGGGTGGAGAGGCTATCAGAACATTGTTGTCTGAAATAGACCTTGAAAAAGAAGCTGCCGATATGAAGAAAGACTTGGAAACAGCTAAAGGATTGAAGAGAGTTAAGTTAAACAAGAGAATAGAAGTTGTTCAATCTCTTCTTAAGAGTGGTAATAGACCTGAATGGATGGTTATGGAAGTCGTTCCAGTTATCCCACCAGAGTTAAGACCTATGATTCAGCTTGACGGTGGAAGATTTGCGACAAGTGATATAAACGACTTATACAGAAGAATAATAAACAGAAACAACCGTTTGAAGAAATTTATTTCAATGGGTGCGCCTGAAGTTATTGTTCGTAACGAAAAGAGAATGTTACAAGAAGCTGTTGATGCCCTTATCGAAAACGGAAAGGGTAGAGCAAAGAGCGTAACAGGACCAAAACAAAGAGAGTTGAAGAGCTTGACATCTGGATTGAAGGGAAAACCTGGTAGATTCAGACAAAACCTTCTTGGAAAGCGTGTTGACTATTCAGGTAGAGCAGTTATCGTTGTTGGACCAGAATTGAAAATATATCAATGTGGTCTTCCAAAAGAAATGGCACTTGAATTGTTCAAGCCATTCATTATGAGAAAGTTGCAAGAGAGAAATCTATCCCTCAGCATTAAGAGTAGCAAGAAGCTCATTGAACAGAAAAAACCGGAAGTTTGGGATATTCTTGAAGAAGTTATCAAAGACCATCCAGTATTGTTGAACAGAGCTCCATCATTGCACAAACTTTCATTCCAAGCGTTTGAACCTGTGCTAGTTGAAGGTAAAGCTATAAAACTTCACCCATTGGTTTGTGGTGGGTTTAACGCCGACTTCGACGGAGACCAAATGAGTGTTCACGTTCCTCTATCTGTAGAGGCACAAACAGAAGCTAGAGTTCTTATGTTGGCAAGTAACAACGTATTAAAACCATCAGATGGTAAACCTGTTATGAAGCCTACCCAAGACGTCGTTTTAGGTATTTACTACTTAACAATCGATAAAGAAGGGGCAAAGGGCGAAGGTATGGTATTTGCTGATGAAGACGAAGCGATAGTTGCTTATTCCACTGGAGTTTTGGACCTTCAAGCAAAGATAAAAGTAAGAAGACAAGCAGAATTTGAGGGCGAAACAGTTGAAAAACTTGTTGAAACAACTGTTGGTAGAATCTTATTCAACCAAAAGATTCCTCAGAATATCGGTTTTGTTGATAGAACATTAAAAGAAAATGCTTGTGAATACGAAATAAACAGAACTGTTGGAAATAAGGATTACGGAGATATTATCGGAAAATGTTTCGATAAACTTGGTATCACACAAACAGTTATCATGTTGGATAACATTAAAGAAATGGGTTACAAATACTCAACTCTTGGTGCTATCACAATCAACGTATTTGATATGCATATTCCTGCAGAGAGAAAGATAATCATTGATGAAACTCAAGCAAAAGTTAAAGAAAACGAATCATTCTATAATAAAGGATTCTTGACTCAAGACGAAAAGCTTACAAGAAATATCGAACTTTGGGGTATTGCTACTAATAAAATTAAGTTAGCAGCTCTTGCCAACATGGACAAGATGAACCCGGTTAAGATGATGGCTGAATCTGGTGCGAGAGGAAACCCTGAACAGTTGATGCAGCTTTGTGGTATTCGTGGTATCATGAGTAGCGCATCTGGTAAGAAAATAGATATTCCAGTTCTTAACAACTTCCGTTTGGGATTGAGCCCACTTGACTACTTCTTGTCATCACGTGGTTCACGTAAATCCCTTACCGATAAAGTTTTGAAAACAGCTGATGCTGGTTACTTAACAAGACGTTTGGTTGACGTTGCTAATGACGTTATCGTTGTAGAAGACGACTGTTTCAAGAACAACGGAGAAAAGCCAAAGGGAGTTAGAGTATCTGCTATTGTTAAAGACGGAACTCCTGTATGTTCATTACAAGATAGAATTGTTGGAAGATACACTGTTGAGGAGGTTGTTGACCCTAAGACAAAGAAAGTTATCGTTCCAGCTGATGCACTTATTACTCCAGCTTTGGCAAAAGCTGTTGCTGATGCAGGTGTTACATCTGTAAATATCAGAACATTGTTCACTTGCCGTAGCAAAAACGGAATATGTGCTAAATGTTACGGAAAGAACATGACAACAAATAATATCGTTCCTATTGGTGAAGCAGTAGGTATCATCGCAGCTCAAGCTATCGGTGAACCAGGTACACAGCTTACCATGAGAACCTTCCATACCGGTGGTGTTGCATCTGCAGCCGATATTACTCAAGGTCTTCCAAGAGTTAACGAGTTGTTCGAAGCAAGACGTCCAAAGGGTGTTGCAACAGTTGCTGAAGTTGCTGGTAAAGTGCTTATTAAAGAAGTTAAATCTGCTGGTAGAGACGGTGGTATTTACTACGAAATCTTTGTTAAGAATCCAGAAGGAGATGGTCACTATATCATTCCTGCCGGAATTCAGTTAAAGGTTAAGAATGGTGAACAAGTTGAAGCTGGTACAGTATTAACAGATGGTCCTATCTATCCTAACGACTTCTTAAGAACAAGAGGTGTTAGAGAAGTTCAGGATTACATTATGTCTGAAGTACTTGCAACATACAACAGTCAAGGTGTTCGTATCAACCCTAAACACGTTGAAATCATCGTTAGACAAATGTTACAAAACGTTCTCATTGAAGAGTCAGGAGATACTTCATTGCTTGTTGGCGATATCGTAAACGTTTACAAGTACGAAGAAGAAAACGAAAGAGTTCTTAGCGAGGGTGGAGTACCTGCTACAGCAAAGAGACTTGTTCAAGGTATTACAAAGGCAAGTCTTGCAAGTGAAAGCTTCTTATCAGCAGCAGCCTTCCAAGAAACCTCAAAGGTTCTCACCAGCGCCGCTATAAAGGGAAAGGTAGACAAACTTGTAGGTATCAAGGAAAATGTTATGATGGGCAAGTTAATTCCAGCAGGAACAGGCTTCAAGAGCTTCAAAATGGTTACTCCAGTTGATCCAACTGCTACAAAAGTTGTAGACGACAAGATTGACGAATCAGTAGCAAAATTCTTTGAAGAAGAAGTATTATAAAAATTAAAAAGAGTTGGTGTAAGCCGACTCTTTTTTTGTCTTTAATATATAAAAACTTTTTTCAAAAAAGGTATTTACAAAAACCACAATATATAGTATAATACAAC
>CAYJCC010000002.1:0-18398 GCA_964368655.1 uncultured Lachnospiraceae bacterium
ACCATATGTTGGTGACTAATAAAAAGTAAAAAAACATGGACGAAAGCCCATGTTTTTTGTTGTCTTATTAACTTATTTTTTGGTTAAAAAATTTTTCATCTCATAAATATTTGACAATGGACTAAAATAAAGTATATACTTAAAGTATATTATATATGGGATAGAGAGTATGGGTAAAAAAGCAAAGCTAATAATCTTAATAATTGGATTGTTTTTAACAATTTCTTTGAGTGCTGTAGAAGTTCTCTATTCTTTCAATATTATCGATGGCTGGGGTCCTAGTAATAATAGCGAAACCAGTGAGGGTGAAGGCGAAGGTGAAGGAGAGGGTGAGGAATACCCTCCAGTAGACGAAGGCGATTATTGGACAGTACATTTGCATTGGGCAAACGGCACGACAGAAGATTATAAATACGAGATAAACACGCAAGAATTTGATTTGTCTACAAGAATTACAGTTGCAGAAAGAGTACAAAAAATGTTTTTTGATGGTTGGTACAAAGACGCTGCTTATACACAACCTTTTTCTAACACGGAAGTCAGAGACGGTATTCATTTGTATGCAAAGTGCAGCGATGCTGTAATAATTAAATTATATGGATTAGACCCAAACAGTCCATTTGTTTCTTCTTCTCAAAAAGTTAGAAAAAACATATCCTTTAACGTTAACGATTATATTAATGTTACCGACCGTATCGTGTTTGGAACGTTTACATCTCAAAGATATAACACTTCCACGCCAGATACTTTTTATGCTACAGAAGATAAAGATATCTATGTTAGATATGCAACCCCTCAAGGTAGATTTAATTTTAGCGTGGCTGATGGTAAGGCTACTATAATTTCCGCAAACTTTACAACTAAACAAGAGATTGTTATCCCTCCTTATTATAGATATTCTAATACTGTTTCATATCCGGTTGTGGCAATTGCCAACAGGGCTTTTTATGATAATGAAAACATTGCAACTTGTGCTATTCCATCTACGGTGGAGACAATAGGTGACTATGCTTTTTATAGTTGTCCTATTTTAATCCGTGTTGATTTTTACGAAGGCTTAAAAAATATTGGAGAAAAAGTTTTTGAAAACTCTTTTGGATTGGATAATGTAAAATTGCCAAATTCTATAGAGTCCATTGGTAGTAGGGCTTTTTATAACACTGCTTTTTATTATGAAGATGATTATTGGACGGGTGGACTGCTTTATTCTGGGACAACCCTAATTAGTGGATATCAGCACAAATCTGCAATGATAGATTTGGGTGCAAATAATGTAAACAAACCTTTTGTGGGAGAGTGTGTTATTAAAGGTGGAACAAAAACGATTGCAGGTAGTTGTTTTATGGGAGGTGCAGCCCATTGTACTCAATTGACTTCAATTGTAATTCCGGAGACAGTGACAAATATCTCTGCTTCTGCTTTTATTGAGGTTCCTTGGACTAGCCTTACGTTTAATGGTGTAGTGCCTCCAGTTTTGGGAGCGTCGGGTTTAGGAAGTGGCAAGGGTAGCACGAGCCCTATTTATGTTCCAGCTGAAGCTGTTGATACATACAAGACTGCCGAAGGCTGGTCTGACTATGCTTCACGTATTGTTGCAAAACCATAATTATTTGTTTGATTTTTATCGAAAATATGTTCGAAAAGGTTGGCATTCTTTTCCGAATGGTGTAAACTATACGAGTGAAATAAAGGAAAGAAAATGGTCATAAAAGGCGAAATTGAAGATATTGTTTTTAGAAATAACGAGAACGGGTATACTGTCATTGCTCTGAATGTAAATGAGGAGTTGGTTACGGCAGTTGGTAAATTTCCACAAGTTAATGTCGGTGAAGAGGTTGAGCTTACCGGCGAGTTTTCTTCGCACAATAAATATGGTGAACAATTTTCTGTAAAAAAAATTAAGGTTATTCCACCCAACAGTGAAGAGGGGATAATACGTTATTTAAGTAGTGGTCTGATTAAGGGTGTTGGAGAAATAACAGCCCAGAATATAGTAGAAAAGTTTGGAAAATCAACCTTGGATATAATCGAGATGAATCCCGAAAAATTATCTGAAGTTCGTGGAATAAGTATAAAAAAGGCTGAAGAGATAGCCTTGGCTTATCGAGACTTAAAAGATATGCAAAATGCCGTCATGATGATGCAAAGTTATAACATAAGCACAAATTTAGCCATAAAGATATATAACGTTTATCTGAATAAGACAGAAACAGTTCTTCAAGAAAATCCATATAAATTGGTGGAAGATATTGAGGGTGTAGGTTTTTATACTGCAGATAAAATAGCACAGAAAATGGGAATAAAGGAAGATAGTTCTTTCCGTGTTCGTGCTGGTATTTTACATTTATTAAAAGAGGCTGGAGACAAAGGTGGAAACACCTATGTTAAAACCAACAACTTGTTAAGTGGGTTGGACGAACTACTTCGAGTAGACGTGTCCAAGATTGCGCCAGAAGTTTTGAGTGGAATGGCTCTTGATGGATTGATTAAAGTACTTAAAAATGTTGATGATGAAGAATGTATCATGAACATGAAAATGTACAGTATGGAAAAACTCATTGCTGCAACATTAAATCTTTTTAAGATGAATGAACCTGCTAAATGTGATATAAGAAGCGATATTTCACTGTATCAGAAAATAAACAACTTTGAACTTCATTCCAGTCAGTTTGACGCCGTAGATACTGCTGTTAACAACAGTGTGAGTGTCATAACTGGTGGTCCTGGAACAGGTAAGACTACGATAATAAAATGTATTTTACACTTGTTCAATAACATGGGCAAAAAAGTAAAATTGGTTGCTCCTACGGGACGTGCTGCTAAACGATTAAGCGAAAGTACTGGGCAAGAGGCTTCTACAATTCATAGAGCGCTAGAGGTTGATTTTAATAGTTTTGAAAAGTTTAATTATAATGTAAACAACAAATTAACTTGTGATGTAATGATTATAGATGAAGTTAGTATGGTTGACGTTCAATTATTTTTCTATCTTGTCAGAGCGTTGCGTAATGGAACTCAACTTGTATTGGTAGGGGATAAAGACCAATTACCAAGTGTTGGTGCTGGAAATATTTTGGGTGATATTATTGCAAGTAACGTCATTCCTGTTGTTTATTTGACTCATATTTATAGACAAGATGATAACAGTTTGATAATAACTAATGCTCATGCGATTAACAATGGAAAAGACCCTGTGATAAATAATAAAAGCAAGGATTTCTTCTTTGATTATAAAGAAAGTCCAGCCGATATATTGAAAAGTGTCAAAGATATGCAAATAAAACGCATACCTAGTTTTTTGGGTATTGATAATAGTAGAATACAAGTGCTATCTGCCATGAAAAGTGGAGTGTGTGGAGTGGAGAACTTGAACCGTTCTTTGCAGGAGATTATAAACCCTCCAAGCATTTCAAAACCGGAAATTGTTACGGATAAATACACCTATAGAGTGGGCGACCGTGTAATGCAAATAACAAACAACTATGAGAGAGTTTGGAAGAAAGATTTCAATCTCGGCACGGGCGTATTTAACGGAGATATAGGGGTTATTTCTGGAATAAATCGACAAACTGGAGAAGTAGAAGTTGAGTTTGAAGACGGAAGATTGGCATTGTACATGCAGCCCGATTTATCCGAACTTATGTTGTCATATGCAATCACTATTCATAAAAGTCAGGGTAGTGAGTTTGATGTCGTCATAATCCCATTAGTAGCAGGACCTCCAATGTTGTTAAGTAGAAATCTGCTATATACAGCAGTTACGAGAGCAAAAAGCATGGTTGTGTTGGTTGGCACTACAAAAGTAATGAAAATGATGATAAGAAACAATCATACTCAAGAACGTTTTACAATGTTGAAAGAGTTTTTGATAAAAATGGATAACGGCGAAGTTGCGACACTATAGAGGAATTTTATGAATAAATTTTTACAAAAGATAAAAGAAATATTCTTTCCTAGTGGTCAAAAATGTTTAATTTGCAAACGTGAATTAGACGGTTCTTCCGACAAACAGGTTTGTAAGCATTGTGAAGATAAACTTGATTTTACTACGGGTAAAATATGCGATAAATGTGGCCAGCCAATAAAAACTGACGCTAATTATTGTTTGAGATGCAAGAATAAAGTTCCGGCATATACTTTTGCACGGGCTCCTTTTGTGTATAAAGGTGTGATTTTGGGACTCATAAAAAGTTTGAAATATGATGGTAAGAAATATGTTGCTAAAACTCTTTCCAACTATCTTTGGGACGAGTATGAAAAAGACAAAATTAAAGCCGATTTGGTTATTCCGGTTCCACTATTTGAAAAGCGTCAGAAGAAGCGTGGTTTTAACCAATCAGAACTTCTTTGCTCTACTTTCAAGGAAAACGGACTTGAGATTCGGACGGATATATTAAGCAGAATAAAAGACACAGATACTCAAACACATTTATCTCGTGAAGAAAGAGAGAAAAATGTTGGTGGAGCATTCAAAGTTACGGATAAAAAGTCCATAAAAGATAAAAATATTTTGTTAATTGATGACGTTTATACAACGGGTAGTACAACAAATGAATGTGCAAAAATTCTTCTTAAAGCAAAGGCGAAAAACATTTACGTATTAACAGTTGCACATACGATAATAGAAGATGCGATTAGATAAAATACTAGACATTGTAACCTAATTGTGGTAAAATTAATGAAATAATCATTTATACTTCGTATAAAAATGAAAGAATATATTTAATTTGAGACAAAATAACAAGGGAGGGTGGCATATGAAAAAACGTTTAACATTTTTGTTAGTTGCTTTCATGGTATGTTTTACCACCTTGTTTTGTACGGCTTGTAGTTTTTCCACAACAGAGGGTGGAAGTGTTGAAAGCATGATTGAAGATCCTGATTCAGGAGACTATGATAGTGGTGTAGATTATATGACTTCTAGTGAGGCGTATAAGGGATTTAATATGGTTGTTGGTGCGTCTGGAGAAGTTCTTGTAAATGACGCTATTTCTGGAACAACAATGTCTTTTTCAGCATTAGTATCTAGAGAGATTGACAAGTTTGCAGAGGATATTCTAAAAAGATTAAACATGGTTTGGGGAACTGGACTCATGAACGCTTATTTGGACGATTATTCATTGACAATAAATGGAGTAGAACATAGCGCAGTAATAGTTGGGGAAGATGCCATTCTCAGAAATACAGCCAATGGATACGTTTGGGTAAAACCTGATGGTACATCAACTACTGTTAGTGCGAGTGACATATCTTTTGATATAAACAATCCAGCAACTTTTGCCTTGATCAGCCAAACTGGGAATGTAATAAACACCAATTTTAAGTTTGCTGGTGCAATAACTGGAGGTCAGATTTGGAAACCTGCAGAAGGAGAAGTTGGGGCAGGGTTTGCTGATAACGCTGATGTTTTATACAGATGGGATTGTGCACCTATTTCGGGGGCATATAGTATCGCTACCGATTCAGTTTTGAAGACCTCATTAAAACTTGCTGTTGCAAATATACTTGCATACGGTGAGGTTGGACGTAGTTCAGATATAAACGACTGTATAGAGCATATTGACCATCTTGGATTTTTACAAACAGATAGCGAAGAAAACAAGGACGAAGTAGAAAAGATATCAGACTATATTCTTAATACAATAATTGGAACGGGTGCGTTAACAAAAGATGCAGAATGTTTGACTGCTTTGAAAACGTCAATAACGAACGATACCATAAATGCTGGAAGTGTAACATTGTCTGACTTGGCACACAACTATAGAGCCTATGCACTTCTCGTTCCAGAAATAGTAAAGACAGCAACGACAAATACGTTTGCAACAGTTGATGGTGGAATAACCTATAATGACAATTATGCAGTTTATCCAGCATTGCCAAAAGTTACTACAGAAAGATTTGCTTTCCCATTTGCTTTAAGTCCAACTCCAGAAAGTTCTTCTAGTGGAAGTGGAGATAGCGAAGGTGGAGATTTATCTGAAAATATAAATTACGATGAAGATATTGACATTGAAAACACAGATGCCGATTTTATTTGGATGCCTGAATATAGAGATATAAAGAGTATTACATTCATGCCTCGCACAGATGTTCCAGTTATTGCTTTTATGCTTGCATTTGAAGCAAGAGGAAAAAATGTTGAAGGGGAATGGCAAAACATAAAAGTTGAAGTTGCTGTGACGTTTACAATGGTTAGTGGTGGAAAAGTAGTTCTTGATAATGCTGTAGTTTCTGGATTGGGTGCAGAAGGTGGAAAAGTGGTTATAAACCCTGGGGTTTATGATGGCGAAACGAATGATAACTCGGCGATATTTAACGTATCAAATGTTGTGAAAGATGCCAAGACAAATAATACACTGCCAGTTGGTGCTCCTGAAGATATTCCTACAAACGGTATTGTTACCGTAGGAGAATACAACGGTCAAGACCCAGAGGGTGCAGTGGACTTGTACGGTGATACTTATACCACATATCCTAACGAGAGTGGAGTTGGTAGTATTGCAGGATTGAATGCTGGAGATAACTATATTCAATTAAACTTTTCAATAGTTAGTGCAACAATTGTTCAGGGAACGACAGAAGTTCCATTTACAGGAACTGTATTGTTGAGATTGGCAATTGGAGACCCAATAAACTAAAATAAAAGAGAATAAGGCAACTCCTTATGCTTTTTTTCTAAATCATAATATATATTTATTACAAATTAAGACAAACAAATGATTGAAAAAAACGCTAGAATAATGTATAATAGCGATATGGTTTTTGATAGAAATTGATTTTATATAAATCATTTGAAATATAAACAAAACAGATAGAGAGGAGACATAATGGGATTATTTTCATCTGAAAATACGAGAAACGTTCGAAAGTTGGAAAAGATTGCGCAGAAAATTGAAGCAAAAGCTGAAGAGTATAAAGCAAAAACGGACGAACAATTAAAGGGAACAACGGAGATATTGAAGAAGAGAATTGCAGATGGCGAAAAGCTTATAGATATTTTGCCAGATGCATATGCTTGTGTTCGTGAAGCAAGTGAAAGAGTTATTGGATTGAGACATTATCATGTTCAGTTATTGGGAGCAATAGCATTGTTTCAAGGCCGTATCGCTGAAATGAAAACTGGTGAAGGTAAAACTTTGGTTGAAACCATGCCAGCTTATTTAGTAGCGTTGGAAGGCAAGGGCGTTCATATCGTTACCGTAAACGAATACTTGACGGCCCGTGATGCTGAATGGATGGGAAAGATATTCAAATTCTTGGGATTGACGGTAGGAGTTTCTCTTTCTGGAATGAAGCCAGAAGAAAAGAGGGCTGCATATGCTTGTGATATCACATATAGCACAAACAACGAGCTTGGTTTTGATTACTTAAGAGACAACATGGTTGTTAGAAAAGAACAAAGAGTTGGCAGAGGATATCATTTTGCTATCGTCGATGAGGTCGATAGTATTCTTATTGATGAGGCTAGAACTCCACTTATTATCAGTGGAATGGGAATGAAAAGTGGAGACGAATATACCAAGGCAGCCAAGTTTGCTAGAAGTTTGAGAGAGAATGATTACGAACTTGATGAAAAAGAAAAAGTTGTTCGTTTGACAGAAGAAGGAGTTACAAAAGCCGAGAGATATTTTGGCGTAGATAACTTGAGTGATTCGGAAAACATTGAATTGAACCATAGAATTAGAAATGCTATGCAGGCTCAATTTGTTATGAAATTAGACGGTAACTATATCATTAAAGATGGGAAGATTGTCATAGTCGATGAGTTTACCGGACGTCTTATGGAAGGTAGGCAGTATTCTAATGGTCTTCATCAGGCGATTGAAGCAAAAGAAGGAGTACAGATAAAAGAGGAAAACAAAACTCTTGCGACTGTTACTTTCCAAAATTTCTTCCGTTTGTATAAAAAGATTAGTGGTATGACCGGTACTGCAAAGACAGAAGAAATTGAATTTAACAAGATATACAACCTCGACGTTGTTACAATTCCAACAAACAAACCTTTAATCCGTAAAGACATGGCAGATGTTATCTTTACAACAGAAGAAGGTAAATACAAGAATATTATCCAAGAAATAGTCAGAGTTCACAAAACTGGAAGGCCTATCTTGGTTGGTACTGTTACTATTGAGAAAAACGAAATGTTGAGCGATATGCTTCGTAGAGAGAAGATAAGACACAGCGTATTGAATGCTAAAAACCACCAACAAGAAAGTGAGATTATCGCACAGGCTGGTCGTTTGGGTCAAGTTACAATTGCTACAAACATGGCTGGTCGTGGTACCGATATTCTATTGGGTGGTAACCCAGAGTTCTTGGCTAAACAAAAACTTAGAGAAGAGGGCTTTAACGATGCCCAAATAGATTTCTGTACAAGTTTTATTGAAACAGATAATGAAGAATTAAAAACTGTTCGTGATAAGTATCACAAATACTTTGATGAATACAAAAAACAAACCGATGCTGAAAAAGAACAAGTTATTGAGGCAGGTGGTTTGCATATAATCGGTACTGAAAGACACGAATCTCGTCGTATTGATAACCAGTTACGTGGACGTGCTGGACGTCAGGGCGATCCAGGAAGTAGTGTGTTCTTTGTAAGCATGGAAGACGAACTTATGAGAAGGTTTGGTGGAGATAAAATCAAATCTATCATGACATTCTTCAAAATAGGTGGAGATGAAGCCTTCCAAATGAAGATGTTTAGCAAGCAAATCGAACGTGCGCAAAGACGTATTGAGGGACAAAACTTTAGTATTCGTAGGTCTACTTTGATGTATGATGACGTATTAAATAAACAGCGTGGAATTATATACAATCAAAGAAATGAGCTCATTGATGGCGAAAAAGATATCCATTCTGAAATAGTTGATATGGTAAATGAACTTGCTGTAAATACTATTGAAAGTATTATCGCTGGTGTTCCGGCTGAAAAATGGGACGCTGAAGAGATAAATGCTTCATTGAATACAAGATTGTTTGTGCCTAATTATGACATGTTGACACAAGAAAAACTCGAAGAACTCGAAAGAGAAGATTTAGTTTCACTTGTTGCACAAGAAGCTTTAACTTTATACGAAAAGAAGTGTGAAGAAATTAAAGAAAAGGGAATTGACCCTCGTGCAGTTGAACGTTCATTATTGTTGAGAGCTGTTGATATTAACTGGATGAATCATATTGATGATATGACCATTCTTAGAAATGAAATCGGATTACAGAGATATGGTCAGCATGACCCTCTCGTTGCCTATAAAGAACAATCTTTTGAGATGTTTGATTCGATGATTGGTAGAATTCGTGAAGACGTTGCAAACACAATATTGCATATAAACATCGAACTCAAAAAGAAAGACCCTATTCCACAAGAGGGTAAGAAAATTGTTATGATAGATAACAAAACAGAGAAAACAAGTGCGAAAACCAACAAAATAGTTGGAAGAAATGACCCATGTCCTTGTGGAAGTGGTAGAAAATACAAAAACTGTTGTGGAAAGCAATAGGAGATAGTATGTTTGAAGAACAAGAAGAAAGAATAAAACAGTTGGGCGAAAAAGTGGGCTACATTAAGGAGTGCCTTTGACCACGATAGTTTGTGTGAGCAACGCGATAAAATAAAGGAAGAACAAAATTCTCCTGACTTTTGGCAAGATTTAGATAAGGCAAGAGATAGCAATAAAGAACTTGGCGCTATAGAAAAAAAATTAAAACTTCTTGATGATTTACAGAATAGTTTTAACGACTTGAACGACTATATTCAACTCTTCAAAGAGGAACAAGATGAAAGTTCGGTTGCTGAAATAAATTCTGGGATAGAAGAACTACAAAAAAAGGCAGATGCTTGTTTTATTGAAACTATTTTGAGTAGCAAATATGACGATTGTGATGCCGTTTTAACGCTCCATGCAGGGGCAGGTGGCACGGAAGCCCAAGATTGGGTACAAATGCTTTACCGAATGTATACTCGCTTCTGTGAACGCGAAGGATATAAGATAAAAGTGTTGGATATTCTAGATGGCGATGATGCCGGGATAAAGAGCGTTTCGTTCCTTATATCTGGCGAAAAAGCCTATGGATATCTAAAGGCAGAAAGAGGAGTTCATCGTTTGGTGAGAATCTCTCCGTTTGACTCAAACAAACGACGTCACACCAGTTTCGCAAGTTTAGATGTTACGCCACAGATTGAAGGGGCAGGAGACCTTGTTATAAAGCCGGAAGATATAAGGGTGGACACTTATAGAAGTAGTGGGGCTGGTGGACAGCACGTTAATACTACCGATAGTGCAATAAGAATAACTCATTTTCCAACAGGTATTGTTGTGACTTGTCAAAATGAACGTTCACAGATTCAAAACAGAGAAACAGCGATGGCTTTGTTAAAAAGTAAATTGATAATAAAGAGAGAAGAAGAGGAACAAGCAAACTTGAACCAAACAAAAGGCTCTCTGAAAAAGATAGAATGGGGCAGTCAGATACGATCATATGTGTTCTGTCCATATACTATGGTGAAAGACCATAGAACCAACTATGAAACATCGGATATCGATGGGGTAATGGACGGGGATTTGAAAGAATTTATATTAGATTATTTGAAGAAAAGTGTATAAAGATGTACGAAGAAATAGCAAAAGAAAAATTCAATAGATTACATGAAGAGTATGGCAAACGAGACATACTTATTCTTTCCATCGAAAGTTCTTGTGATGAAACCAGTATTGCTGTTACAAAAAACGGCAGAGAGGTTTTAAGCAATGTTATTTCTAGCCAAATAGATATCCATAAAAAGTTTGGTGGAGTTGTTCCAGAGATAGCAAGTAGAAACCACCTCATGGCAATTTCTGGTGTGCTACAAGAAGCGTTAGATGTTGCCAAAGTGAAGTTGTCTGATATTGATGCCGTTGCCGTGACATACGGTGCTGGACTTATGGGTGCTTTGCTTGTAGGAGTTGGTTTTGCAAAGTCTTTAGCTTATGCTTTAGAGATTCCTCTTATAAAAGTAAACCATATTTTAGGACATATAAGTGCAAACTATATCGCTCACCCTGATTTGAAAACTCCATACATTTGCGCAGTAATAAGTGGAGGACATACAGCTATTTTGAAAGTGGAAGATCTTGACCAATACGAACTTATTGGTACAACCACAGATGATGCTATTGGAGAGGCCTATGATAAGGTTGCTAAAGTTTTAGGTTTACCTTATCCGGGAGGCCCTGTTGTCGACAAACATTCAAAAACTGGCAACAATAATATAGTTTTTGTCAAAAAGTCAGCACTTGCTAATTCTTTTAACTTTAGTTTTAGTGGGTTGAAGACGGCTGTAATCAATTATATAAACTCTGCAAAACAGAAAGGACAAGAGGTTGTTGTCGATGATGTTTGTGCAAGTTTTCAACATGAAGCAATGGAAGAACTTATGGTAAAAAGCATAAGGGCTTGTAAGAAATATAAGATAAATAAACTTGCCCTTGCGGGTGGTGTGAGTGCCAATAGTTATCTTCGTGAAGAGTTGACAAAAAGATGTGCTACTGAAAAAATCCAACTCTATTTTCCACCATTGATACTGTGTACAGACAATGGAGCAATGATTGGTGCAGAGGCATATAACAGTATAATCTCTGGAAACAATTTAGCAGGACTTGACCTCGCCGTTGAAAGTGGAATTCATCTTAAAAATGCAAATAAAAAATAACGGATACTCTCCGTTATTTTTTTGTTCTATAAAATTAAATTTTCAGTCCTAATAAATAATCTATTGTTACTCCAAAAAACTGTGCGAGTTTTATTATGTATATGTACTTTGGTTCTTGCTTTCCAATCTCCCAACGAGCAATACAAGCTTGGCTAATACCGATTGCTTTTACCAAGTCTTCTTGCGACAAGTTTTTCTCTTGTCTTAACTCTTTCAATATATTTTCAAAAGATAAATATTCGTTCTTCATATTATTAGAACATATAAAAACGTATAATTTTGTCTACAGTATACCAAATGGTATTGTATAATATAGAAAGTAAATAATCATAAAAATACGAGAAACACAATACCTTACTTAAAAGGAGTAGGATATGTTTTTTTCTATAAAGTTGCGTCCGATTTTGATATTTTTAGCTGTTGTAGTTTTAGGCGTGGTTTTGCCGAGTTTGTTTACGGTTTATGTTAGTAGACAGGTTGATGCTCGTGTTGAAAAGGTTGGCTTTACTATTGTAATTGATGCTGGGCATGGAGAAAAAGACGGTGGTTGTGTAGGAACACAGACTGGTCAGAAAGAAAGCGACATAAATCTTTCTGTTGCCAAGAAGTTACAAGAATATTTACAGAATGTTGGGTTTAATGTTGTTATGACTAGGACCACGAAAAGTGCTTTATGTAGCGACTATGAAGATAACTTCAAAGTAACGGATATGGAGAAGAGGGCAGAGATAATAAATAAAGCCCAGCCAAATCTTGTTATTAGTATTCATTCAAACAGTTTTCCAATGCCAAGTGAGCACGGAGCGCAGTGTTATTATCAAGAAGGCGATGAGGTCGCGGCAAAGATGGCAACGGCCATACAGAATCAGTTGAAAAACAAGTTGGGTGATAATGCCCGAGATTTTGCAAATCATGGAGATTATTATTTATTGACTAGCACGATTTATCCAACCGTGATAGTGGAAGGTGGGTTTTTAACCAATCCTGAAGAAGAGGCGTTGCTTATAACTGAAGAATATCAAAGCAAACTAGCGTATGCTATTATGTGTGGGGTATTTGCGTCTTTTATTCAGCAATAATTTCTACATAAATAAAAAATAGAGAAGTGTGCAATCAATTGCCCATTTCTCTTTTTTATGGTACAATGGATTTATAATTGGAGAGTATATGCAAAACGAAGAAATATCACAATTAAATCCACAAGTTTTGGCATTTATAGGGGATAGTGTCTATACTTTGTTCATCAGAGAACAAATGTTGGAGTTACCAAAAAATAAAAGTAATGTTTTACATACTTTTGCTAATCATTACGTAAGTGCAGTTGGTCAAAGCATATCAACTGAAAAGGTATTACCACTTTTAAGTAAAGAAGAAGTGGCTATTTTTAAGCGCGCAAGAAACTATAAGACAAATAGCGTGGCTAAAAACTCAACTATATCTGAATATAAGAGGGCAACTGGGCTAGAAGCATTGATTGGTTATTTATATTTAACAAAGAAACAAGAGAGGCTTGACGAGATTATGAAAGTTTGCAAGGAGGCTGTTGATGAAAGTAGAAGGTAGAAACGCAGTTAGCGAATTATTGAAATCTGACACCCGTGTAGACAGATTGTTGGTGAAGGAAGACGGAGATAAAACTCTTTCTCAAATCATACAAATGGCTAGGAAAAAGGGAGTATCGGTTCGTTTTTTGAAGAACGATGCGCTTGATAGAGAAAGCACGACACAACATCATCAAGGGGTAATTGCCATCTGTGATGAATACAAGTATTATACGGTAAAGGAAATAATAGAAACAGCAAAAGAGAGAAACGAGGCACCTTTTATCGTTATTTTAGATGGGATAGAAGACCCTCATAACTTTGGAAGCATCATTCGTGTATGTGAATGCATGGGTGTGCATGGAATCATATTTGGGAAAAATCGTGCATGTGGGATTACAGAAACGGTGTTAAAGACAAGTACAGGGGCAGCCAACCATGTTAAGATAGCCAAGGTAACAAACATTAACCAAGAGATAGAAGAACTGAAGAAGCAAGGCGTTTGGGTCTATGCTTGTGAGTTGGGTGGAGAAGATTTATCCAAGAGTAGATTGGACGGCAGTATTGCAATTGTCATTGGTAGTGAAGGTAATGGCGTAAGTGTTTTGACTAAAAAACTCTGCGATGGAATCGTTACTATCCCAATGAAAGGACAGGTAAACTCTCTGAATGCGAGTGTTGCAACAGGGATTATACTTTGGGAAGTAGCAAAAAATAGGTAAAATTTTCCTTATTTTTGTGAGTTAAAGGTTTGCCAAAAAGGGCAGTTTTATGTACAATACTATTATGATGGGCAACGGAGATGGGAGAGGAAGGCGAAGTGAAGGGCGAAGAAAAAGATATTGTTAAAGAGAGAACTCTTTTAGAAAGAGCGAAAAGTGGAAACGAAGTTGCTATGGAGCAACTCTTTGACGACTACAAAACTCTTGTAACAATAATATCTCGTAGGTTCTTTCTTCAAGGAGGGGAACTCTCGGACCTTATTCAAGAAGGAATGATTGGATTATATAAAGCAGTTCATAGTTATGACTTTGAAAAGAACATTCCATTCAAGACATACGCTAGAACCTGTATTGAAAGAAACATAATAAACGCAGTGAAAAAGGGTAGCAGTTTGAAGAACGCACCATTTAATGACATTGCAATATATCTAGATTCTCAAGGTCAAGGCGACGCAGATGATGACGACAACATTGGTTTTACTTTAATTAGTACAGACACAACTCCAGAAAACAAAATTCTGGACAAAGAAAAGACTAGAGATATGTTGAACGATATTAGAAATCAGTTGAGTTCATACGAATTGAGCGTGTTGAGATTGTATATGAAAGGATACACGTATACAGATATAGCAAATAAAATGGAAAAACCGGCAAAAAGCATAGACAATGCATTGAAAAGAATAAAAGCAAAGCTTAGTTATTTGAAAACAAAGAAGGAGGGATAATGAGTTATTTAGCATTATACAGAAAGTACAGACCACAGATATTCGAAGATGTAATCGGGCAAGAGCATATAACAACATCTTTGATAAACCAAATGAAAAATGACAGTATATCCCACGCATATTTGTTTACTGGGACCAGAGGAACAGGAAAAACTTCAGTTGCTAAAATTTTTGCTCGTGCAATCAACTGTGAGCATCCAGTAAACGGGTCTCCTTGTGGAGAGTGCGACATTTGTAAAGAACTTTCAAAATCTAACAGTATGGATATTTTGGAAATAGACGCTGCTAGTAATAACAAAGTTGATGAAATTCGTGAATTAAGAGAAAAAATAAAATACCCACCAGTGAATGGTAAGTATAAAGTATACATTATTGACGAGGTGCACATGTTGACGGATAGTGCGTTTAACGCATTGCTTAAAACATTGGAAGAGCCACCAAAGTACGTTGTATTTATTCTTGCAACAACAGAAGTACACAAACTACCAGCAACTATTTTGTCTCGTTGTATGAGATTTGATTTCAAGTTGGTATCCATTGCTGATTTGGAAAAATTAGTTAAGAAAATTTTTACAGCTGAAAAAATCAAGTATGAAGATGAGGCTGTTGCAGAGATTGCAAAATTAGGTGAGGGGTCGGTAAGAGACACTCTTTCTATTGCAGATATGTGTGTGGCCTATAGTAACAGAAACGTTACATATGAGTCCGTATTGCAAGGTGTTGGGGCAACCAGCCGAGACGTGCTTTATAATGTTGCAGAAAGCGTATTGTCCAAGAGCGAAAAAGACGTTTTGGAAAATATCCATGCTGTTAGTGTAAGTGGAAAGAACATGAACCAGTTTGCTAGTGATTTGACGAGTTATTTCCGTGATTTAGCCGTTGTTAAAACGACCAGTAATTTTGCTGATATATTGAAATATCCGGTTGACATACTTAACAAGTTGAAGGGATTGGCCGATAAGGTTTCAATCAAAGAATTGATAAATTGTTTGAATGAAATCAGTTCTTTAGAGCAAGAATTCAAGTATACTGCAAATCCAAGAATGTTACTCGAAATAACATTGTTGAATCTCTGTATGGGAAAAGAAGACAAAAAGCCAGTAGAAAAACCTGCAGTTAAAGACATGGCACCTGCTAGAGTTGAAAATGTCGCTGATGCCCAGTATATAAAGGAAATGAAGAAAACTGTGATTGAAATGCCTGAAAAGAAAATATTTGGTAAATTGTCTTTAGCGTTGAGAGAAAACTCGGAGTTTGTTCTTCAAGTTGTTGTTGGAAACGTTAAGAATTTTGAGTTGAACGGAGACGTGTTCACTGTTTATACTGATAATGAGTTGGAATTTAACACTCTTAACAAGAAAGAAAACGTTGAAACATTGAATAAAATTTTGAACAATATTGGTGGTTACAGATTCAATGTTGTAATGAGAGAAAACTCAGAGAAGGAAAAGACTCCTTTGAATGAATTAAAAAACAAATTTAACGATATATTAGAGATAGAGTAGGAGGATAATATGTACGGTAAAGGTGGATTCGGTGGATTCGGTGGTGGCAATATGCAACAACTGATGAAACAAGCACAAAAAATGCAAGAGCAAATGGCTCAACAAGCACAAAAAGCAGAAGAGGAACTTGAGAATGCTGTTCTTCTTGCAACAAGTGGTGGTGGAATGGTTTCTGCTGAAGTTAATGGCAAGAAAAAAGTTCTTAGTATAAAAATAAAGCCTGAGGCAGTTGACCCAGACGACGTTGAAATGTTGGAAGATATGATTTTAGCTTGTGTAAACGAGGCTTTATCTAAAGCAGATGCTCTTGAACAAGAGTTGAAACCTGCAAACCCAATGGGAATGTAATATAGGAAAGAAAATGCAAGAAAATAATTTAGAAAAACTTATAAATGCTTTTACACTGCTCCCTGGAGTAGGTAGAAAAACAGCTGAACGTTATGCGTATAGTATATTGAATTTACCAGCAGACGACGTGCAGTTTTTTGCTGATAGCATGGCAGATGCACGTAAGACAGTAAAGTTCTGTTCTAGGTGTGGAAACTTTACAGAAAACGATATCTGTGACATATGTAAAAACAGAAAAAGCGATATCGTTTGTGTTGTAAAAGAACCAAAAGACGTTATTGCTATTGAAAAATCCAAAGCTTTTAATGGAGTTTATCACGTTTTGCATGGTACAATAAGTCCATTAGAGGGTAGAGGTCCAAACGATATTCGTATTAAAGAACTTATAATGCGAATAAACAGTGAAGATATCAAAGAAATTATAATGGCAACCAATCCAGATGTTGAAGGGGAAGCCACTGCAACTTATATAGCAAAACTTCTCAAGCCTATGGGAATAAAAGTGACAAGACTTGCTCAAGGCATACAGATGGGAAGCGATTTGCAATATGCCGATGAAATCTCTTTAGGAAGGGCTATTGCAGATAGAAGAGATATCTAAATAATTAGAGAATCAACAAGTTTTACGTTATTGATATGGTGCATTGCCATATCAATAATTTTTTCTTGAGGCAATGCAGGTTTTGGCTTTCGCAACTCGTTTAATAAAAGATATAACAATATAAATTCAGAGTTTAAGTAAGTATCACAATTACGTCTAAAAAAACCACCCCAACGTATAGGTGGGCTAGACGCTTGAACCGAGTTTAGTTTTAACTCGTCAAGTTCTGCTTTTTCTTGGCTTAAAGCAGAGGATATATCGTCTTTTACTCTCCTTACTTTGAAGATTGTTTTAGAAAACTTCAATAATACTTCCAAAAAAGAAATTCCCAACTGTAGGCCTTCAGATAGTTTTGAAAAGAACTCGCTGTTGTCTTGCGCTGGTTCTTCAACAGGTTCCGTTTCTGCTACTTTAACAGCATGAACTTTATTACCGTATTCTATTGCCATCTGTGCGACAATGTTATCATTTAACATAGGAAAATCATCATAATCCATAAACCCACCCCATTTAGTTATATATATGCAAAAAACAACCTAGAGTTGTTAAAAACCTTGATAAAAAGCGATTACTGTGGTAAACTATCCTAAATTAAGGAGTTTTTTATGTCTAAACCAATCAGATTCGTTTTCAAAAATGGAGTAGAACTTTTCTATACCAGAATAAAAGCTAACAACGCTACCAGATTTCTTGCTGGTATAAATGTTGGTCATTATAATAACGGAAAAAATCAGGGAATTGCACATTTTTTTGAACACTTGCTTTTTGCTGGAACGACTACTAAAAGTGCAGAAGAAATAAAAAAACAATGGGGGCAAAAGACTCGTTCTCTTAATGCTTACACTTCAGATAAAGAAGTTGTTGTACATTTTTATGAAAGCAACAAAAAGCTTGAAGAAAGCATGGCTTTTGTTAGCGACCTTTGGTTCAATGGAACTTTTCCAGAAGACAAAATACAAAAAGAAAGAGAGGTTATCAAACAGGAGTACTATAGAACATTAGACGACAGTAGACTGCTTTTGATTACAAAGTTGAGTTCTATGTTAGTAGGCAACCCAAATATTAGTGATGGTTTTGAATCTATATTTGGAAAGCCTGAACAGTTAGATACATACACGAGAAAAGATTTTATAAATTTCAGAAAGAAATATCTTTGTGCAAGAAACTTTACGATTAGGGCAGCTGGTCCAATGTCGTTTGGAAAGTTTAAGAAACTCTGTAAAAAATATTTTGTTGATAAGTTCGAAGAAAAACCAAAACCAAAGAT
>CAYJCC010000003.1:0-18014 GCA_964368655.1 uncultured Lachnospiraceae bacterium
TTTTGTTACTTTTCCATCATAAATACCTGGGCTTCTTAGTGCTTCTTCATATTTCCAAATACTTCGCATATCCAAAAGAATTTCTCCATCTTCTCCACGGCAAACTTTCCCTTTTATAGTAACAGTAGCAGTACTATCTTTTTGAAGATTATCCGAATAACCTACGAGAGTTCCAAGATATTTCTTGTAATCATAATTATGAACGCCTGAAGGATCTTTTGTAATGTTTCCCGCAAAGGCCCCACCAGTTTTACCAAACTCATAAAGACTCTTGTCATTGTATTCATAATAGCCACTTTCCAAAGAGTCTTTAGTCTCATTGGAGTATCCAATAATTAGTGTTTTTATCTTTCCACTACTTTCTATGTTATTTGAAAGAATTAATTTCCACGCTTGTCCAACCAGTCCACCGGCATATCCCTCTTCTGTAGAATTATTGCCCACGATTATGTCACCAGAGTTAATAACATTTGATAACGTTAAAGTCTTTTCTCCGCTTGACCAGCCGACAATGCCTCCAATATGTTGTCTCTTCGCCTTCACCTCTCCACTGTTTGTACAACTAGAAATTGTAATATTTTCGCCAACCTCTCCAACAATTCCACCAATAATACTACTACCCTCAACAACAGCAGCATTATTACAACCCGTGATGCTTGCTGAAGAACCCCCGGCTATTCCACCTATCTTTTCAGTACCAGATATCTTTCCCGTGTCAGGGGATATTGAAGATATTTTTGCGTGGGATATTGAAGATATTGCTGCGTTTGTATAACCAACAACACCACCGATATAATCTTTTCCAGAAACGGAACCCGTTGTTTTAACTCCTGTTGTAGTTGCCGAAATAGTAACACCAGCAGATTTTCCTAAAATTCCACCGACATTGCTATTTCCGTTTATATTACCACTATTTGCAATACGATCTTGTATAGTAAAATCTATCTTTCCACCCATCTGTTGTCCAACAAGTCCACCGACATAATCTTGTCCAGTAATCGGTTTGGCATTTGAACAATTCGTAACAGCTGCATTCCTGAGGCTTCCCGCAATTCCACCGACTTGGTTTACAGACGAATTAAGGATTACATCGTTTGAACAACTTGTAATTGATATTGACGTACTACTTTCAGAACTCCCAATAATTCCACCAATGTTTTGAGACGCAGAAATTGTTCCCGAGTTGGTTCCTCCTGAAATAATTGTACCTGTTGCTGACGAGGCTATTCTTCCTACCAATCCACCCGATGCTTGTCCGGTGGAACTAATATTAGCCGTGTTGGAAGAATTAGTTAACGATAGTGCCCCTGAGCTACTATCGAAAAGTCCTACAATACCACCACTATCAATAGTCCCCGAAACTATTGCCGTGTTAGCTAAATTTAAAACACTTAAATTGGTTAATATCTTTCCAAAGAATCCGCCAATTTCACTTCCCGTTGAAACAGTTCCAGACATTGTCATCGCTGTTCCAGTGAATGTTCCACCTGCAAAATTTCCAACAAGACCACCGATGGCACTTCCATTTGATTGTCCGGTTATGGCCACTTTCATTTTACCCGTAGTTCCAGAAAGAGTTAGGGTTATTGACCCACCTGTTGCATTGCCGACAAATCCACCGACAGAACTATTTCCGGATACTGTAATTTTCTTAGAATCACTCTCAGCGTCGTGAACAATTATAGTTAATGTTCCGGCGTTGTCCCCAACAATACCACCAACATTAGACTTGCTAGTGTTTGTTACATTAACAGTTGAATCTAGTTTTATATTTGATAAAGTTCCTGAATTTTGACCAATAATACCACCCGTAGATGTAGTACCATCTTCCGCATAGTTTGAAGTTACCTTAATTGCTCCTGATACGTAAATATCGGAAACAATACCGGAAGACTTCCCCGCAATAGCTCCAATATTCGCCCCTGCTGATGTAAGAGTTATAGCAGATAATCCCAAGTTGTAAATTCTTGCAGTTGAAGTTAACTCATCAAATATTCCGTTACTGTTGCCATCTGTAGAGATAGTCCAATTTGTTATTGTCTTTTTGTTTCCATATAAGGTTTTGTCATATGAACCCAAACCATAATTCACACCAGTCATATTGATATCATTCATTAAGATATAGTTATAAGTATTATTGTTTTTGAGGTTTGTTAATTGTCCTTTATGGAACACTGGAATTGCTTGTAAATCTGTAGTTGTAATATTTCCATACAATTCACCAACAGAGTAAACATTTGTACTTACACCAGAAAGCCCAGTTGTTGTTTCTGTTATAACTTTTACAACTGTTTGAGCAGCAAACCCATCTGTCAATGTTGGATATCCATAGTTTACGTCATCTCTAGTATAGAAAGTCCAACCATTTGTGAGCATTGCTCTAGGGGTTACTCCTTCAGTTGAATCATCTTCTCTAAACTTATCTGTAGATACTTTTGTTCCTATTGAGGTAGTTCCCGTATATGCAAATTCATCATAGAAACAACTTGTTACTGAACCAGTATTTTCCCCTGCTATAGGTGCAAAGTTTGTTGTTTTTTGAACAACTCCTGCAAAATATGAATAGTTCAATATTCCTGTATTTGTTTCAACAAGCCCACTACTTGTATCGTTCGCAGCACTTGCCGTGTTGATTGTTGCATATGAATCTGTTATTATTCCAGCATTTGTCTTTGCCAAACCTTGGAACGACATATTTGTCATTGTTCCAGAGAAGTAAAGGGAGTTCCCACTACCTGCAATCAGTCCATTGTTTGTTCCAACAAAGTTGATGCCTATTGCTGAAGCTGCAGCATTAGTAACCTGCCCATAAACTGTACAGTTTATCACTTTACCAGTATTACCTACTGTTTCAGCAATAAAACTCGTTGTGCTTGATATTGTTGGATAAGTTTTGATAACAAGTCCGACTATTGTTCCGTTCATTGTTCCAAACAAGGAAACTGCTTCACTTGTTCCATTTGTGATAATAACGTCATCATCTGCTGCAAGGAAGCCAGAGAAAGATTCTACCTTGCTTGTATTTGTAACACTTGCAGTCAAGATATTATAATCGCTATTTCTATTTAGCCCTGAAAGACTTGTTATTTTGTTAGGATTTAATTTATTTCCAGTTGTTGTCCAGTTCGAAACATAGGTATTCCCTAAACCTTCAATATATGGATACTTCACTCCAGCAGAATCTGGCTTAACGAATCCTTCAAGGGTTTTTGAATTGAATGTGTCCATATCTTTATATGGTATTGAATTGTCATTCTCAATGGCAATAACCGTATTTCCGTCGTATCCATATGGAATAAATTCTTTGACATAATAAACGTTGCCAAGAGTCAAGTTTCTAATGGCTGCACCAATACTATTTACATGAGTTCTTGGAGTATTCAAATCGCTTGAATTGTAATTATATACTCTAGCGTATGAAGTACCATTAGATACTGTTATCGAACCACCCTTTTGTTTTCCGAATATACCACCGATATATTGCTCTCCTGAAAGAGTCGTCATGGCCGATATCGAAATATCCCCGTATACAACAAACTTTTTTATCGTCGAGGTCGAGTTTTCAATATGTCCCACAATTCCACCAACATAATATGCTTGTGTGCCATTAGCATTAAATGTTATATCTTTTACTTGGTAAACATTTTCTATTGTTCCAACTAATTGTCCAGCGATTCCACCAATATAGAGACTTTCCGTTCCTGCTCCCGTCTTACTAATTGCAGCATCATTTACGGCGTATTTTACTCTACTTGTTGTAAGAGTTTTATTAAATAGTTTGTCCATTCTTCCAACAATTCCACCGATATATATAGCGTCAGTATTATCGCCAGTGCCAGTTACGGTTATTGGAGTCTTGTTGATTATATTTGCTGTTTCAGTACCATTTATGAATCCATCTTCCATGAATCCAACGTATCCACCAACAGCAAGTGATCCAGACGTTGAAAGGGTAATGTTTCCCCCTGCGTTACTGTTTACATATACGTTTTTCATTTCTCCAGAAGCGAATATTCCTGCAATTCCACCAATGTTTGCAGTATAAGCTATATTTTCATTTTCAGCAGTTGTAATAGAACCACTATAGGTTGCATTTCTAATGTTAGATGATTTTGCGCTACCAACAATACCTCCAAAGTTTCCACCTTTAAATGACGATGAAAGGACAATATCTTTGTTGTAGTTAACATTTGAAATTGTACTCAAGTTAGAGTTTCCTATAATACCACCAAAGTTGATATTTGCCGTACCTGTACCATCTGCCTCCAATTCGCCTGTTGGGTTTACGGTTACATTATCTACAACAGATGAAGACAAAAGTCCGATTGCTCCACCAACGCTAACAGTTGAAGAAGCTAAATTATCAATTGTTAACCCAATAAAATCAACAGATACGTTAGAGAAATATGATGAGGTTGCAGAACCAATCGCTACACCATAGTTAATCATGCCTGTAGGTGCACTATATGTTTTTTCCCCACCAATAATCTTGAACGAAACATTTGTTAAAGACGATGCTGTCATTTCTGAAATCAAATGTCCTACATTCAAGATGTCACCAGTTATTAATGTTGTGTCGCTCAAATCTAACTCAAAATCAATATTGCTTATTGAAGCATTTCTTAACGCCCTGAAAATACCAGTAAAGGTGTTAACGCCCTTTATCTTAATCACTGTTCTATGTTCTGTTTCATCGGCTTCATTGGCCAATTTATAAACATTCCCAATAAGGTCTCCCTCAAATGTATTGCCAATGAAATAGTTGGTATAAGCATCGGTTATATTATATGTGTTTGCTTCTGAAGTATTTGGTTCAAACCCTACCCCTGTCTTCTCTTCAATTACAAATAACCCACCTTTTGTACCAGCAGACAATAAACTAGCCAGAGCTGTCTCATTGGATATTGGTGTGTAGTTTATGTGAATTCGCGTAATAAATTCTGGCATTGTATTATCAACTAACCAAATTTTACTACTGTTATTAATTGGATCTGATGGTGTACTTGATGCATTCTCGCCACTGATAAAGGCATCGTTGTATTCCCACATATAGAAAATGTTTTTATAATACAATGGAGCAGAAGGCATTCCTAACAAGTTTTCTACGGAATTTTGTGAATGAATTTTTACAGAATTATTTACATAACCGGCAATTTCATTTATAAGCATAGTTGTAAGATATTTACCACTATTATAAGGAGCATTGTTTTCTTCTTGTTCTTGACCTACAATCCATGTTATCCAATCATCAAGAGTTGGCTCTTCTGGACCAACTCCGAGGACGGTTTCGAGGACGGTTTTCAATTTTGTTAAGTCACTTTCACCAACACACCATACTAATGGATTAAGCATTATATAATCTTTGATTGCTTTGAGGCGCGCATCTAAATCAGTGCTTACGCTCTTTACAAAATCATTTTTTGTTACCCTTTCAAAGAAAGCTTCAATGCCAGTCAAAGTAACTCCTTCATTCTCTCCTTCAACAACGGCATTTGGAACCTGAACCTTATCATTTATAAAATTAATTAATTCCCCTAAATTATCCTTGTTTGCTACGGTTCCTATTGCATCGTCGCCTGTACCATTAATAGTATTTGTCCATAGCCTGTTAGAGTGATATTTGTCCATCAAATATATAATCTCTTTTGCTGTAATAGAGGTTGTATAAGTTGTTGTAACACCAGGAAGACTGTAAAGTCCATCAAGAAAATTTATTTCTCCTTTTTCTTTTATTTCTATAATATTTGCCCCATCAGTTAACCCAACTGTTTCAGCTAAATTATTTATTATTCCTTCGCTTGCAGCAAATAAAGTTCCATAAGCAAATACCTCTTCAAAGTAGTAAAGGTTTGCAATATCTGTTGTTGCCATTCCTGGATATATTTGCTTAAAGTTTGTGAAACTATTACATCTATTTCCATAGAAGTCTGAACTAAATACTGTTGAGTTATATATTTCAAGAGGAGTCTTTTCTGAACCTCCGTATACAAACCCATTTTTTCTTCCTGTATGAAGATTTTTAAGAATATCTTCTGCAGAAATTATTGAGAACTTTCTTGCATCCATGCCAGTTACGTTTTGGGCATCAGACAATAATCCAACAACAGAACCAATATACACTGTTGGTAACGAGTATGAAATATTATTATTTACACTAGTTGCCATTACTGGTGTTTGGTTGCCGACCTCTGGCATAATAACGTTAAATGAGCTTAATCCATCATAAACGTCGTTCATATTGAGTGTTATTTTTTCTCTTATTGAGTTGTCTAACTCCCAATTATTAAGAGCGTACACATAGTCAAGAGTGAGAATATTGTTAGCGTCTGTTCCCTCACCAACTTCAGAATAACCAACAACACCACCAGCAATTCCGTTACTGATTACACGTTGGTTTCCAGAAGAAATCGAACTTCCTGCATCTACATAAGCAGTTGTATATACATGGTGTAAATAGTTATAGCCATTAGAAATACCAATAACTCCACCGGCTATTTTGAATAAGTTGTTTGCTACGTTAGCTCGAGCAATACTGTTTATGATTACACCATTTTCACTATACCCTGCAATTCCACCTACAGAAACTCCGGAAGTTGTTCCAAATAATGTTGTGCTTGTATTTGCGTAAAGGCTCTGGTCTTCTCCAGACAATTGTGCTGCTGTTTGAATTGTTACTTTTTCTAAAATTCCATGGTTTTCAGCAACAATACCACCAGAAAAGTTTCGTCCAGATATTCTTTGAGACACACTATTATCTAATATAAAGTTTGAAGATTTTATTCTGGTTTTACTTCCTATATATCCAAACATACCACCAGTATTTTCTGCCTCTATTTCAATTCTTCCTCTTACTGTTAAATACATAATATTATCTGTAGCAGTATCGCTTGCATAGACCTCATATCCTTCATCATTGGTGAAGTCTGGGAATACTGCTCTATCATCTGAGACGTTATCACAATCTATTACACCAGCAATACTACCTGCATAAGAATATGCAAGGTTATAAGGGTTTGAACTATCAAATGTTTTAAAGTTTCCATTTGTAAAGTTGGTATAATCAACATAAGTAAATCCATTGCTTGACGTCTTTGTAACAACTGAACTAGCAACGTCCGTTGAAACGTTCGCATTATATCGTTGAGCAACAATCTTTACGTCTCTTACAGAAATGTTTACAAGTTTGCTCTTTCCACCGATATATCCAGCAATTGAACCAACCAAGTTTCCACCAGCGATTTCGGCATCGTTTCCTTGACCTCTAACATTGATGTTTGCAAGAGATGAGTTATATATCGAACCTGCCAACATTCCACTTCTCTGTGCATAAACAGAGAGAGTTCTATTTACTTCTATATCCAAATTAGAAATGACTGTAGGTCCGGCTGAACCACCATTACTTATTAATTTTCCCATATGTTCATCGGATAGTCCAATTCTCTTAAACAAACCATAGTCTTTTAACATACCTGATTCTTGCTGGTTACTCAAAGACCCGATTCCGTTTATTGTAAGGTTGTTACCCTCAAGAACACCTGCAAAGATTATGTCGGTGATTCTTAATCCATCAACATAATAGTTGTTAATAGCGATTGAACTGAAGTCAAGAGGTTTAATTATCTTAACATTTCTCAAATAACTAGCATCTGAACCAAAAACATAAGACTTCTCTGTGTCGTCAATATTTTCTGATACACTGTTGTTTATGATAAATGCAATAAATTCTTCAGCAGTGTTTACTAACAATGGGTTGCTATCAGTTCCAAGTTCATTGATTCTGTATGAATAATTATATACTTTTGCAGTTGTCTCTGACCCTTCAATTTCTGAGTCTTGAGAGTAATAGTTTAAGATATTTTGTTCATTATCTTCTGCAGACGTAGTTATCTCTATTAAATACTTTGTTGTTCCTATTTTCTCTAGTCTTGTCGAGTTAGGGAAAACTAGAACTCCATTAGTCTCATTAAACGTTTTTATTGCGTTTGACATTGTAGATGTGCTAGTAACGAGGCTCGTAAAGGTTTCTGTTTCGCCATTGACTGTTGCTATTCTAATACTCTTAAAGTAGTCCAATACCTTATTATATAATGCTGTACCAGTCAATCTATTTGACATACTTGCATCTGTATAGAAGGTAGGAATTTTGTATCCTACTGTTCCTGCTAATCTTTCCAATATTTTAGAGTTGATGTAAGTGGCAATATCTCTTAACATATCCTGTTCGTTATATGCAAAGTCGTTATTGTTACTTTGAAGATAGGTAATAACGTCTCCAATCTTGGAAATATTTCCTTCGTTTTCCAAAATTCTGAAACTCAAAATTTCGTCTTTTAATGCACTTGTCAACATTGGACCAAAGGTTGTCATTGTCCATATTCCGTCTTCTGACTCTCCTTCAGAGAATGAGAAACCTTCGTATGTTCCTTTGTAGATGAATGGGTCTTTGTCTTCTCTCCCTTTTGAACTTGGGGTGACAATAACAGCCAATGCTGGGTCTGCCAAGTCTTCCATTTCTCCAAAGACACTGGTGGATTCCTCACCCATTCCTATTCCTAAAATCAAGTAGTAACAACTAGTAATTGTTCCCGTGTTGTTGACTTCAGTTCCCGTCTTTCCAACAAACGCACCAAACACTTCGCTGTTCATTGGCCTAATGTCTGACTCGTTTTCACTTTCACTTATTTGAACTGGAGTTGTTGTAGAATAAGCATTTGTAATTGTTCCAGAGTTAGTATAAACAAAACCTGCTGTTTGTGCACTGTTTGTCTTTACTTTTACTGAACTAAAGGAATCTCTGATATCTCCACTATTGTCTCCAACGAATCCTCCAATTACACCCTTGCTTTCAATATAAATACTATCGTCTACTCTGTAATCGATGGTATCCATATTTGCTCCTTCTATAAAGGAGTTTATTATTTGTCCATCATTTCTCGCAACAAAACCACCAGTGATAGAATCTGTGCTGGTTTGACATAGGTTGTACATTCCTACTTGATACTCATAAGAGTTTGTGATGATTCCGTTGTTTTCTCCAACAAATCCTCCGACAGTCTTTCCTGCTACCAAATTGAATGGGAAGTTTTGGATAGCAACTGAGCCTGCAGCAGTACCTGTTGATAATCCACTCAAGGTGCTTCCTGTTTTATAGTTTACTCCAACGTATGAGGTTGAAATCGTACCATTATTTACACCAACAAGAGTCCCAACAATGCCACCTGTTACAGCAGTGCCAATGTTTTTCTGTGTTGTGTATACAAATAAGTAATTATCTTTTGAACCTGAAGAATACTTGCTGTTGATAATTTTACAGTTGGTCAAACTACCGTTGTTCACTCCGGCAAGGACACCAAATGTGACATTTGTTACGCCTGATAAATTGATAGCGATTCCTGTCGTTATCTTTTCGCTCATAACTCTGTTTACATAACTATCTGTTACAAGTAAGTTTCCTACATCTACTATAATATTCTTTAATACCGTTGAACTTGAAATGTTTTCAAAGATACCAACAGTTAATGAACTTGCGTTTTCTCTTTCAACTGCAAAACTTTCAATAGTAATAGTATGTCCATTTCCGTCTAAAGATGCAATATCTCCATTTGTCAATGGTACCCAGTCTGTAAGAGTAAGGTCGTTCATAAGAATATAATGAGCGCCACTTTGCATTTGTTGTAATTCTTCAATATTGTATACTGGGTTTGGGTGGTCATAAGTGCTGTTATCTTTTACAACAACTGTCACTTCCATCATTATTTCAGTGCTTGTATGGTTAATGTTTGTACAGATTTGAGGCGCACCACTTTCGTCATAACAATAGTTGAGCAGTCCAACTATCTTGTACTCTTTTTGAGTTAAGTTATATGCACTAATTGCGAAACTATTATTATATAAGGTTACACTATCTGTTCCTGTTTTAAATGTCAAGTTTTGTGTTAATGCAAAACAACCATCAAAGATTCCAGAATTTCCAGTCGGTAAAGTAGTAAGCGTAGAACCACCCTCACCGTCTGTTGCATAATAGAACCAATGGTTTTCTGTGCTGTATTGTTGTGTTCTATCAGCATCAGCATAATATCTTCCAAAATTGTCTGTATATGCGTTCTCAAATACTCCACTTAATTGGTTTTCAAGAGCAAGTTTTTTCGCATCAATTACATTTTTCAAGTCAGCATCGGTTGATGATTCAATCAATGTCTGCATTGCGATATTTGTCAATGTTCCATTCTTTACTTCAAGAGTATTTCCTACCCCTGCGCTAGAATTAAGAACAAGTTCATCAATAAGGAATAATCTTACCCTTATCTCTATTTCGGTAAAGCCTTCTTCTTCAAGACCGTTAACAGTTTTTGTTACTCTAGCCTTAAGATATATAGTCTTTCCGTTTGATGAAACCTCTCGAGTTCCATAAAGAACTTTTGTTGGCACTGTTAAAATATATTTACCCTCTACCAATTTTATAAAGTTCTCTTTTTCTGAATTAGCAATTGTATATTTAGTGGCTATGCCAGTTGTCCTTTCTGTATTGCTATCCAATATTATGAGGTCGTATTTCGACCCTAGAGGGCTGTTGCTATCTAACAAGAAGGAAACGTTCTCCATCTCTGCGTTTTCAACTTGAACTTCCATTTCTCGCTCTGTACCACTAGCTAAATCAACAGAACTACTACCATCAACTTTTACGCTGATTTCCGGTAAAGGTTCAACGTCTAATGTTAAGTCTTGAGAGTATACCTCAACACTTTGTCCACCATCTCCAAACTGGTATGCTTTTATGGTAAGAGTCAATGACTCTGCTGCAAATTCTTCATCTACAAACAATGAAAGGAAGTATGTTCCATAGAACTGAATCTGTTCTAAATCTGCTCTTGTGAGAGCTTTCTTGTCTTCTTGAGACACATAATAAGATGCAGGTCTCATTTCTATTCCGTTTTCAATAAGCACGTTCATAACTGGCAAGGACAAATATCCCCTTGTCATGTTTCCAACTTCGCTCACGGACGAAATTCTTTGCGAGAATGTTACCCCACTCGCTTCGCTAGTTACTGTAATGTAATCAGAGTTGTTGATTGCTGGTTCAAGGTTTATTTTTAACAAACCCTCTCTACCAGGAGAAACTCTGCTCTGTTCTTCTTCTTGCACACTTGATTCGCCAAATGGATAGAAGAATGTTGTCATTTCTGAAATCTCTCTTGTATCTACAGAAAGAGGTAATCTTTCTTCTTTTACATTTGTTCTGTCTGCCCCTTTAATTGCAGAAATTAAACTGTTTTCATCACTTTGTTCTGCCATCTGTGAATAAACAGAATTTGAATAAGGAGTGAACACTAATCTGAAGTCCATATTGTTAAGCATATATGTGTCTTCTTTGATAGCGGTTGCATAAGTATTTTCTCTATATGTGTCTGCATCAAATGAGAAGTTGAAGGTTCTTGTCACGATGATTGATTTACCACCTTGACCACTCGTAACAACTTCATCTTGAACATTCATGACAAGCAATTCTCTTAAAGGACTATTGTCCTCAAGATTGGATTGAAGAGCACTTGTCAACCAAGATATATTATTTGTGCCATAGTTGTAAAGTCCAACTAAAACATTTCCTAACCATAATTCAACTATCAAACTATCTCTGTTGATATAACTTTCTCCAACTTGAGAAAAATCATATGTTTCATATTGTGCCGTAACAGTAGCGCTACTATTTGTTAAGAAAGATACTGAGTCTTGGTTTAATAAGTTAATATCTTTTGCCTTTTGAACAACGCTAAAGGCGTACTCTTTTTTAAGGCTAGAAACAACCACGCACCCGTCAGGTATTTCACTATATATATCTTTATATGTAAAGTTATTATCTCCAATATAAATATATGGGATTGCAACTACGGAGAAATCTCCTAGTGCCAATGTCTTTATGCTAAACACTGAAGTATTTGTGAAAGCAACAAAGTTGCCATCAACCATAGCCGTTCCATTTATTGTAACGTTGCTTGAGCCTTCTACTTTGAGCAAATAGCCCATGTTTGCATTTGCAATATATTCCACACTGTTAGTAACATTGGTTGGAATAAATTCATAACTCTCTGCGTTATCAACATATATCTTTGCATTTTCAACATCTTGGTTTGTTCTCTGGTCTTGTAATGTTACATCATTTATTCCTGCAACAACTTGTAGCTCAATAATTGCATTTAGGTTAGGCGAGAAATCACTCGTAATTGTGATAATTGCTTTTCCAGTATTTCTTGCTATTATATAGAAATATCCAGTTCCAGTGTCTTGTCCAACTTCAAGTATACTTGTGTTGTTTGAGGTAATAGAAACTCCATCAGCAATCTGCACTCCAGGTAATGCGTTAGAACTTCCAACCTCATATGAAGCAAATGTATAGCGAGTTCCTTCCTCTTGTGTATTTTTGAGAATATAATACTTATTGATGTCGATATTTTCTTCGGTGTTAACAGTGTTTACCGTTTTGTTATGGAACACAACTGCTCTGTCATCAATCTTTATATGTGAATGATTGCTAAAGTCAGTTGGAGTATCTTTTATTTGTGCTGAAACATATGTAGGCGATAATAAATACAACAACATATTTTCATCAAGTGCGTATTCATTATAAAGAACTGGCAATCCGTCATTAAGAGTTGCATGAGTTGCCCATGTCTTTCCATTTTTCTCATTTGCAGTTGTTTCATTTGCCATATAATCTTGCACGTCAAAAGCCATACCTGTTCCAGTATGAGAAGTAGCTACATAAATATATCCATCTGGATTATAACTGTAGAAACCAACACTTTCTCCGTTTACTTTAGAATAAACGTTTCTAACAACAGCATCTGTTGTTTCCGGGATTCTTCTGTTTACATTAGTTAATATGTCAAAATCAACAACGGCTATACTTGTTGCTCCTGTTTCTAATCCAGTAGGAAGAATTCCAGATTGTGTTTCTCCGTTCACTTCAACTTGAGTAAACGAATAGAAATACAATGAAATTATTTGTGATGTTTCGGCTGATGCTGGTTTATCCATATAGAGCATAACCGAGCCACTGTCTATCAACGCTTGGTCTATAAAAATACCATATACCTTTTCTCCATTTTCCATAAAATAAGGTAGCGCTGCTATTTCTTCGTTGCTCAATGTTTCAGAACGTGTTACAGCGAATTCTTGTCCTTCTTTCAAGTTTATGCTTGAGAATATATTTGCAGAGAAAGTATCAATGCCGTTCTCTGTAGTTTTGTTATTTAATGTTACATTCTTTTCAATATCTAAATACAATTCAACATAAATTGTTCCAACGTTTCCAGTTGCTGTAATAGTCAATGGAGTTGTCGATGTACCATTTGTATCAACCCACAATGGTATTGAAGTTTCTCCACTAAGAGTGTTTGTTCCGTCTGAGATTGTTGTGCTTTCATTGGTTACTTCTGTAGCAACTTCAAAAGAACTCTGTCCACAAACATAATCGCCATAAATATGACTAGCGTCCCCTTCTTTGTGTTTGTTTAGTCCAATCACATAAGCATCTGATATTGAAAGTGCTTTATTGCCCTCAACTCCGTTTGCAAGAACTAATGTGCCAACCAACCCGGCGCTTCTTACTGTTCCTGTATATGTATCAGAATAATAAGCATTTATGTCTGCATTGAAATATGATTTTTCAATTGTGTTATAAACTGCCGTCGCACCAATTACTTTGGTTGAGTTTGTCATTGTTCCAACTAAACCACCAACAGACTGTGTTCCACTGTTTGGTTTCAATACAATGTTTCCTAAATAATCGCTATCAATAACGTTCGCACCAAAGAAACTACGTGCATATGAATATCTAATTACTACATCTGTAGCAGAACCGATAATACCACCAAGATTGTTATATCCAACAATTGCAGAAGCATCTTCGCCATCTTTCAAATTGTCTGTGAAATGAACCTTGTTTGCGTTTACAGTTGTGTTTTCAGCTATACCGATAACACCACCGATATTTGAGTGTCCACGAAGATATGGCCTGCTTTCAACATTGTTTATACTTCCACTTACACTCTTTCCAACAACACCACCAATGGCTGAATTTTCTCCACCATCGATTATTTCTATGTTTGAAAGAACAATCATTGAACTTGTAACGGTTCCGTCTTCTGCCAAGCCAATTTGTCCATCATTATAACCAACAGCACCACCGGCAAATGTAGTATCTGCAGTTGCTGTTTGGTTAACTTGTATCGCTACGTTTATTTGAGAAACAGAACCGTCCACAGCGTCAATTAAACCACTGTTGTTTCCGACTGCACCACCAACATAAACTTGATGTCCTCCGTTGATAATAATTTCGCCATCTATATCAATGTTATTTATTGAACCAGTCAATGTTCCAGCAAGAATACCAGCAGAAATGTTGATAGCGTTTTCAGTTGTTACAGCCAATCTTGCTGCAACTATTTTGAGGTTATCAACTGTTCCTGAAACACTTTCAAATAATCCAACAGAAGTATTTGTTGTAACTGTTTTCACTGACTTGAAGTTGCTAATGCTTCCGTATCTAGTATATTCAACATCACCGTTCGTTTCTTCTAATGTATATGTATATTTACCACTTAAATGTCCTTTGAAATCTCCATCAAATCCATCAAATGTTAAGTTTGTAATATTGATATCACGAGTAAGAATATAATAATACTCTTTTCCTTGATTTATGTCGTTTTGAATAGCTAATAATTCGCTTTCAGCTTTAATCTCAAATGGATATCGTTCTGAACCATCTGCAATATAAACTCTAATAGACCTGAGCAATGTCCCTGGAACACCCTCTTCCATATATCCGTCTTGAGCATATATTTTTAATGTAGCAACACCTGCAACTGGATTTCCATTTACCATTACAGGTTGAACGTTAAATGACTTACCAATAATTGCACCCTTGCTATCCAAAGATGAATTAGCAATTTTTACAATCTGGTCTCCCTCTACAACTACAACAATTTTATCGTTGTATGCACTTGCTGATTGAGTTTCAAATGTTACGTTCTTGTATGAGGTGTTTGACAAATATCTGGAGTCCATATAAATTCCGTCGAGACCAACTCCACTTCTTAAAATAATACCTTTTAACTTTTCAGCATATTGAACTCTAATATTGCATTTTTTGATAATGTTTGGCTGGGTATATTGAGTTGTAATGGACTCGATTTGTAAATCCACACCATCTGCAAGGACTTGTCTAATTATTTCATCTACAGTCTTACCTTCGGTATTTGCCACTGCTGTCAAAACGGCATTGTCTGCCATTTTTATGGATATTGCTCCGGTAGTTTCATTTAGTGTAACGATATCTGCTGCTTTTATTGTTGTTCCATTTATTGTGCAAATATCTTTGTTTACCAACTTGAATATTGAAGATACTCTACCAAAGTTTGAAATATCTCTTCTGTATTCCAATTTTAATTGTGTATTATAGTCGCTAGAATAAACACCAACGCTGTTATAATCATAAAGTGTTACGTTCGTTTGGTTTAGTCCAAAATCATTTGTAACAAGTTCGTGGTAAATATAAATTCTAACTGTTTGTGTTTTATGAACAGAATTTCCGTCTGCATCAAAACCCAAAATAGTAAACGTAACGTCAATTCCCGTTCCATTTACTAATCCGTTTGTATTCAATAAGAAACAATCATTTTTTTCATCTTTTTCAATAGATGCATAAGTAGAGTTCAAAACAAATGCTTGAACATAATCAAGGTCATTATATCTTACTCTTTTTATCTCTGCACCATCTGCAAAGAAATTGTATAACGAAAGTTGTATAGGTTCATCTTCCGTATATGTTTTTAATGTCAATGTCTTTAATGTTTGTGGATTTCCATAGTCAGCATTATTTTCAAACATTGCAATACTTTCTGATGCCAAAATTGCATCAGCATTTTTGTTCACAACGTCAATAAACACGTCGCCGTCTTCTCCCATTGTAAGAGGTACAAACGTGTTAATCGTCATATTTGCTGTTATTCCATTAAAGGTTCTGAACGTTAAATTACAACGTCCATAATTTCCTTCATTGTTTGCAACCAAACTCAATCTTCCGGATACAGAATAGTTTATACTGAATAACACTCCGTCTTCTGAAACAACGTCTATTTTGTTTGGAGTTGAATAGTCTAGAGTGTACCCGTCCTCAACCACAATGGACTCAATAAATCCACCTTCTGGAGTAAGGTCTATATTGTAAGCAGAAAGGTCCAGCATTTGTACTGGAGTTCCACCAACTTTTACATTATAGATAGAATTGAGAGGCAAAGAACTTACACCTTTCTTATAGGTCAAGTTTATGTATCTTTCTTCAGTGTATGTCGTGTAATTATCATTCTCTGTTGATTCTGGATTGAGATTGAAAGTAAAGGTTATTTTTGCCTTTACAGTTCCGTTCAATAATCCAGCTTGGTTGTCTGGAATGTTATGTTTCAAATATATGGTTGAATTATTAACTATATCGCTGCCTAAAGCCGCAGTATTAACTCCAATTCTCATTTGTGTGTAGTTTGTATAAGCTGCAGGAGCTCCAACAAACTCAAGTTTGTATGTGAAATCAGTACCAGCAGGTACACCGTTTATCTTAAAAGGTGTTCCTAACGTGCTTGTGGAATTGTTTTGGTCATATAAATCATAAATGTAATAGTTTTCAAGTTCAGTATCAGTAATTTCGTCTGCTGTTATTTCAGTATTATTGATATAAACCGTGCTAGGAAAGTCTTTTACTGTTACGTTCAAGTATTTTACAATAGTAAATTGTCCTTCAAAACCGATATAATCGATTGTGAACTTTATACGACAAGTTCCTCTTTCAAGTCCCTTTATTCTAAATCTGTGACCACTGTTGTCTCCATAAGAGTCAATAGTTGCTATGCTTGATGAAGATAATCCATTGTCATAAGACGCTTGTACAGAGTATCTTGCGTTTTCTAAAGCATTTGCTGAAACTCTGAAAGTGATATCTCTCATTGTCGCAAAATTCTTCGCTACACCAGTATAATCTCTTGTTCCCAAAACAATATTGTACTCATTGTTGTTATCAGGCGCTATCTCAAATGTACTTGCGACACCGTCCTTATTAGACAAAATATTCAAGCTGGACTCTTCGACCATCTTGATTATTGGAATAATTATATCGTCAGATTGTATTTGCTCGTTAACTGTAGAAACTGCCTTTAATTTCAAACAGTAATAGGAAACAAGATTTCTATAATCTGAATAATCGCTTGTTATGTCATTCTCACCAGAGAGTTTTGCCCAAAGCAAGTCAGAATCGTTCTCTGCTGTTAAGTTTGAGGCATACAACATGAATCCCGGTTGAACCGTAAGAACTCCGTTGTCTAACGAAATGTAATCAGCGTCTCCACCGATAATGGAATCAACATAGGTTGAATATCTGTTTTGAAATTGATACTTTACATTTGTTTGGTCAGTTCCTTCGTTGAAAGTAAGGTATTGTTTCAAATCAATTGAGTTACCCTCTTTAACTGCAACTTCACTTTTTGTAAATTGTACGTCGTTGATTCTATTTGCAACAACGACTTTTAATCTCTTTTGGAAACCACCTTCTGCAACAACTCTTATGTACGACGTTCCAATACTGTGTGCCGTGATTGTTGCCCTTGTAACATTGGTTTCAACTTCCTCGGTAGATATCGTTACACAGTTTCCACTTTCCAAAGAGAATTCTGATTGAACGTTTTTCTTCTTTTTAACGCCACTAGCAGTTGCTGTAATTGTCATTTGACTATTTGACGTTTCTGTAGCCGTTGGAACGTACAAAGTTATGACGTCGTTATAACTCAAACTAATCTTCAAATCATCGTAAGTTCCCTTACACGCAAAAAGAACAGACATTGAACAAATAAGTACCATCAATATTAACACTAAATTCTTTTTCACTTGTCCCCTCTCTTGCACTTCATTAGTTTTGGTTTTTTATATTTTTTTATTCTAACTTCTAGTAAATAAATATATATAATTACTTA
>CAYJCC010000004.1:0-17606 GCA_964368655.1 uncultured Lachnospiraceae bacterium
GTATATATAATAAATACAGTTTTTATTAGGAGTTGCTAAATGAAAAAGGGCGGAAGAATAACGAGCTTGGTATTGATAACTGTTTTAGCAGTAGTTGGATTAGTCTTTTCAATCATAAGATTTCCATTGCCAAACTCATATAACATTTTCAAGGGATTTGCCAATAGCGTAAACCTTGGAAAAGATTTTGATGGTGGGGTTCTTGCTATATATGAAAGTCAAGAAGACATCAATAAAAGTGATTTGAAGAAATTTACAAATATCGTAGGAAAGGAAGCAAACGTAATTGAGCAGAGCGATAATAAAATTATCGTGGATATTCCAAACGCAAATGACCCAGATTCTGTTTTGGCTTATATCGGGGAAAGTGCTGCGTTTAAGATCTGTACAAGCTCAACTATAGAAACACCAGAGATAGATGCAACTGGATTGAAAGATGCTGAATATTTCTTGAATGGTTCAATACACGGTGTTCTTTTAACTTTCACAGATGAAGCTGTGGAAATTATGGAAGGCTTGGATTACAGCAAAACTTACTACATCTACATTGGTTCAACAGACGTTGTACAGTTGTCCTCTGGAATGACAGGTGGGGTAGGTTTCTTATCAGCTGAAACAAAAGCAGCTGCAGAAGACCTTGCAGATAGAATTCTTGCTGGTAAATACAGTATGAATTTTGACCTTGTTAGTTCAGAATCATATGAAGCAGCATTTGGAGAAAATGCATTCTTATACGTTCAGATTGGATACGCAGTTGCTATTGTTCTATTGATAGTAATGCTTTGCGTTGTTTACAGAATGTTAGGTATGTGGGCATCTATTTCAACCATTCTTTATAGTGTAGCATTCTTGCTCATCTTTGCATTAGCAGAAATAGAATTCAGTTCAGCAACAATAGTTGCAATGATAATTGGTTATATGTTTGTATTATTCTCAACAGTGTTCATGTTTGAAAACTTTAAGAAAGAATATAGAAATGGTAAGAAAATTAGTACAAGCGTAAAACAAGGATTTAAGAAGTCTTATCCTATTATTTTGGATATCGCAGTTTTATCTATCCTTTGTTTAATTGCTCCAGCATGTTTCACATCAGTTTTAAGAAACTTTGCATTGACGCTTATGATATCAATCGCATTGGGTGTGGCTTGTACATTGGGTGTAACTTACGGAATGGTTAATATATACCTTCCTTTAGCAAATTCTAAAGCTAAACAATTTGGCTTCAAGAGGGAGGCAAACAAAGATGAAAACAAATAATAAAAAGCAATGTTTATGTAAAAAAGGCCTTGATAAGGTTATAAATACAGATATCAACTACAACAAAAATTATTGGATTTTCTTTACAGCTCCACTAGTTTTAATTCTAGCAGCAATAATTGTTTTCGCTTGTTGTTCCTTCAACTTCACATTTAGTTTTTCAGGTGGAAAAATATTGTCTATCGATTATGCTGTAACAATGACTGATGAAGAATATGCAGCACACGAATGTAAAGTGGACAGCATTTTGAAAGAAGCAGGGATTGAAAAATACACAGTAGAGAAACTTGGTGAAACAGGTGACTATACCACTATGGTAAAGATAGTTACAAGTCGTAATATCAAAGTTTCTGAAAGCACTATAAATAATGTAATCAATCAAATTACAGCTGAATACGGAGCAGATAGTTTAGGGTTTGAAATAACCTCAACAACATCTCAACCTTTTGCTGGAAATAAAGTTATTACTAGCTTCATAATTGTACTTGTTGTAATGCTTGTCGTTTATTTGGGCTATATTTGGATAAGATACAATATAGCAAGTGCAGTATCCAGCATTATTGGGTTACTATTCGCTATAACAATGACTTGTGCATTCACAATCATTTGCAGAATACCAACTAACGAATACTTTATCGCAGTACTACTTGCAGTAAGTGTTTACGTTATATTTAAGTCAATATTCAAGTTTGCAAAAACAGAGGAACACCTCGTTTACGATGGAAACAAAAATCTATCAAATGCTGAACTCATGAACATTGTTAGAAAAGAGACTTTCTCAATAAACACAATAACCGATTTATGTTTATTTGTAGTTATTGGAATACTTCTCATTTCAGGTGCTAACGAAGTAAGATTTATAATGTTACAATTACTTGCAGGATTAGTTTCTTGTGTATATGTAAATATTACTATTTTAACAAGCACATGGGTAAAAATATACAACAGAAAGAAAGATAAAAGATTGCTTGATAAAAAGAAAGCAGAAACAGATAAAGAATAAAAAAGCCCTTGCGGGGCTTTTTTAGGATAAGGAAATATGGAATTCAAATACAGATACAACGATATTAAAATCAACGAGAATAAGGTACAAGAACACGTAAAGGAGTTTGATTTACCAGAAGAAATCGTCCGTTTATTACATTGCAAGGGGATATCTTCGTCAAAAGCTTTACAAGATTATTTGAACCCTAGCATAGACCAACTACGTGACCCTTTCCTTTTTAAGGATATGGCGAAAGTCGTTGATAAGATTAAAACAGCCATAAAACTAAAAAAGAAGATTATTATAGTCGGGGATTATGACACAGATGGAATTTGTGCCACGGCTATTTTATACATATATCTCAAAGAAATAGGTGGTAAAGTCGTTTACTATTTACCAAACAGATTTTCAGATGGATACGGATTAACAAACAACGTAATTATGAAATTGAAAGATGAGTTCAATCCAGACCTCTTAATAACAGTGGATTGTGGAATTTCTTGTCATAACGAAATAGCTTTAGCTCAAAGTTTAGGAATAGACACCATCGTGTCAGACCACCACGAACTCCCAGAGACCTTGCCAAGCTGTTTAATAGTAAACCCAAAAGAAACTGACGGGTATCCTTTCAAGAACCTTTGTGGAGCTGGTGTGGCTCTTAAAATAGTACAAGCACTCGGTGGAATGGACGCAGTAAAACGTTTCTTATTTATTTGTTCATTGGCAACAGTTGCCGACATTGTGCCTCTTGTAGATGAAAATAGAACAATAGTTAGTCTTGGTTTAGAAAACCCTGAAAGTCTTGTTCCAAAAGGCATACGAATGTTGACCAAGGAATTGCAGATTAAAAAACTGACTTCTTCGGATATTTCTTTTAAGGTTGCACCAAAACTTAACACAGCAGGTAGAATGGGGGACGCATCAATAGCCCTCAGACTCTTTTTGGAGAGAGATACTGATAAGTTACATGAAATCATCAGCGAACTGTCACAGAAAAACGATTTGAGGCTTATAGCATGTTCTCAAATAACTGAAGAATGTATGGAAATGCTTTCTCATGTCAATGTTAGTAAGTTAAATGCTATTGTGTTGTATAAAGCAGATTGGGCAAACGGAGTATTGGGTATTGTATGCTCAAAACTTGTTGATATTTACAACAAGCCTGTTTGTTTGTTATCCATGGTAGATGACGCATATAAGGGTAGTGCTAGAAGTATTCATGGAATAGACATTTTCTCTGCAATGGGAGATATTTCCGACTTGTTAATACAGTTTGGGGGACATAATCAGGCTGGCGGCTTAACGGTAACAGCCGAGAATGTTTCAAAAATTTCTGACGCATTAAACAAGGCTTTAGACAAATACCCTCAAAACATATTTACACCAATAAAATATTATGATTTTGACTTCAACAAGGTAAATCCTGATATTACTTTTATAAATGCATTGAAAAGGCTTGAACCTTTCGGTTTAGAAAATGAAAAGCCATTGTTTTTGATGTCTTTGAATAAGACAAAAGCAAATGCTATGCCAAACTTTCCAAACCACATAAAATTCATGTACGATAAGATAAGCGTAGTTGGGTTTAACTTTGGAAAACAACTTGATATGTTCAACTCGTGCTGTACTAAACAACTATTGGTCGATTTAGGAATCGATGAATATTTTTCAAAACCAAGGCTCAAAGCCGTTATAAAAAACATGATAATGAATAGGGTGGAAGAATGTCCTAAACAAGATATCCTTTCCAACAATTACTTAAAACAACTCGAAGCGCTAGAGGTATCTGGAGAGTTTGAGATGAACCACATAAACCCAAGCGATGCAAAGGAAGAAATTGCTAAAATACTTGGCGAAACTTGTTACGGAACAATCATCATCGCAAACACATTTGAAAGTTATAATGCGTTTTTACGTCAAAACATAGGAAATGTTTCTAATTTTGAGATATACAAGTTATCTAATGCTACAGGCGTAAATACCTTGATTCTTTCACCTAGCGAGTTGCCTAATTTAACAAACTACAACAACGTTATCTTTTTAGACAGAGCACTATGTAATGGATATTTGAAAGATATATGTAACAAATACAACATTTCTGTTCACTGTGTCAACAATGGCAATAGTGGGGTTTTCCGTGCATTAAACTGCAGTAGACAAGTCTTTGCTCTGTATCATAACGCCATAACAACAAGCATTGTAGAAGGTGTAAAAGCCGATACTCCGGAACTCTATTTTACATTTGTAAAACAACTTAATCCTCAGATTAAAAACATGACGTTATCTCAATTTTCTTTTGTAACTATGGTATTAAAACAGCTAGGAATTTTATCGTTTAATAATGGAACATTTACAGTCAATGAGAATGTTCGTTCACAACTTTCTAACAGCAGTATTTATGCATACGTTGAAAAAGAATTATCGAAGTTGAGGTAGATATGAGTTTAACAGTAGATAATGAAAAAAATTATGCTGAATTGTTGCTTATAATAAACCCATTTTTTAGCGATTTCGAGAACTCGGAATTGCAGATATTTCACAGCACAAAAAGCACAGATAAAAACATTTTAATAAACGTAGAAATTGGAGACAAAAAATATTCTTACAAATACTCAACCAAGCCCGAAATGTACGTAAAAAATGTGTTAGAAAATAAATATGTAAAACGATATGGGAAAATTGGATTATATCGTGCATTATCTGAATACACAGGCAAGTCCTTGGCATGGGGGAGTTTGACCGGAGTTCGTCCAACAAAACTCTTTTATGAATGTCTGAAAACCCAAAGTTTTTCTGAAGCAAAAAAGACTTTTTTAGACTTATATAAAGTTAGCAAAGAAAAGACAAAAATAGTAGAAGAAATAATTCATCATCAAGGCAAAAAATCTACTGGAGATAAAGATATAAACCTTTATGTTCATATTCCTTTTTGTCCATCAAAATGTACATATTGTTCCTTTGTTTCATATAGTATCGCTCGTTATAACAATATGCTTTCTCAATATGTGGACAATCTTATCTATGAGATAACCGAAAGTCTAAAACTTATTCGAAAAAAGAAATATAACTTGCGTTCAATTTATATAGGTGGGGGAACTCCAACAATTCTTTCATGTGACGATTTAGAGAGGCTTCTAAAGGCATTAAACGTTAAAGTCGAAGAATTTACCATAGAAAGTGGAAGGCCAGAGACAATGACCAAAGAAAAGCTTGAGATTATGAAAGCAAATGGGGTCACTCGTGTGTGCGTAAATCCACAAAGTTTTAATAAAGAAGTTTTGGTTGCTGTAAACCGTCCACAAAATATAGAAGACATTAAAAACGCTGTTTTATGGGCAAAGGAACTCGGTTTTGTTGTAAATATGGACTTGATTGCAGGATTGCCAAACGACACAGTTTCCTCGTTTAATACTAGCCTAAAAAAGACGTTATCTTTTGAACCAGACAATATTACTGTGCATACTTTAGCAATTAAAAACGCTAGCCAACTCAAGCAAACTGATTTCGTTCATAAGAATGAAGAAATGGTTGCAAAAATGGTTGACAATGCTTATAAGACTCTAGACAAATACGCCTACTATCCATATTATTTGTACAGACAAAAACATATGATGGCAAACCTTGAAAATATTGGTTATTCTAAATCCGGACAAGAATGTTTATTCAATATAGATAGTATGGAAGAGGTATCCAGCATATTGGCTTGTGGAGCAGGTGGAATCAGTAAACGTTTCTTTGCAAAAGACAACAGAATTGAAAGGTATGCAAACATTAAAGATATTCCTCAATATATGGCTGAAACCAAAAGAATAACAGCCAATAAATTAGTACTATTCAAATAATAGATAAACATTGACAATTGGGCGATTTTATGATATGCTATAAAAGTAAATTAGAGTTACGGAGGGAAAACTTATGAGTTTCAAAAAAGACATGAACAGATTGGATTACATTTTCTTGGATATTAGACAAGAATTAAAAGAATTGGGTGAGTTAAAAAGCAACAATGCTCTTCCTAATGAAATAAAAGAAAAAGATGAAAGAATTGTACATCTATTGAATGTTGCAGCGCTTAACCTTGGAATAAAAACAGATGGTCAAATAAGAACTGCAAACGATTACAATAAGATTCCAGAGTTACAAGAATGGTTGGTGTATAGTAGAGATAATGATGAAACCATCTATGCTTTAACCCTAAAGGATAGTCTATTAAACGGAGTAGGACAAAAGCCAACAACTCAAGAATTGTTTGCACTTGCTCCATATGGAATTGAAGGTCCATGGGCTTTAATTTCAGACTATACAAAGGGAAACTTAAAAGATGAGGCAGATATCGCTTCTATTAAAAGAATGGAAGATGAAAACCCTGTGATTGCCGGATTGATAAATAGACTATTCAAGCAAGAAGATTGTTTAAGAATAATAAACGAATTCCTTCCAACTTATCTCGGGAAAAAGTTTAATATAAAAAATCTTAACGATATTCCAATGGAAATTCAAGAATGGATAGATTATAGAACAACTTTACCAGAGGAATACTATACAAACAGTCTTCCAGAAGATAAAGCTCAAGCTTGGGAAACATTAAACTCTATAACAAATAGAAGAAATGACTCAATCAGTAAGAAAAATAAAAAATAACAAAAGGGCGTAGCGATACGCCTTTTTATGTATTTTTATATAAAATACTTACTAAAAAGCCTTTACAGATGGAATTTTTTATGTTATCATTTGTCCGTTACCTAGGACTATGTGTCTCGTCTACTCCGACGGACGACTTGGTTCTATGGCGAATGTTAAAAAAATAAGGAGGATAAAAACTATGATTAGCAAGGAAAAGAAGACAGAAGTTATTTCTAAATTCCAAAGAAAAGACGGCGATACAGGTTCAAGTGAAGTACAAATCGCAATCTTATCAGCAAGAATTAAAGAAGTTACAGAGCACCTTAGCACAAACAAGAAAGACGTTCATTCAAGACGTGGACTTGTTGCATTGGTTGCTAAAAGAAAGAAACTCTTAGGCTACTTAGAGAAAACTGACTTGGAAAAGTGCAGAGCTATCAAGAAAGAGTTAGGAATCAGAGGTTAGTATATAAAGGTGTAGAGGAGTGTTCGCACACTCTTCTCACTTTTTTATAAAGTACACTTTACAATGAGCCGTATTGTGTATAGGGAAAAAAGGAGAAAAAGATGAAAGAATTCAAAGAATTTAAGACCACTATTGGTGGAAAACCAGTAACAATCGAAACCGGAAAGTACGCTTTCCAAACAAATGGACACTGTATAGTTACCTGTGGCGGAACAGCCGTAATGGTAAACGTAACAATGTCAAAACAACCAAGACCAGGACAAGATTTCTTCCCACTCGGAGTAGATTTCGAAGAAAAGATGTACTCGGTTGGTAAAATCCCAGGAGGATTCAAGAAAAGAGAAGGTAGAGCAAGTGACCAAGCAATATTGACAAGCAGACTTATCGATAGACCACTTCGCCCATTATTTCCAAAAGGAATGTTTAACGACGTTTCAGTTGTAGCTACAGCATTATCAGTAGACTATGATATCATGCCAGAGCCTCTTGCAATGTTTGCAAGTTCAGTTGCTTTGACAATATCAGATATTCCATTTGCAGGACCTACAGGAAGCTGTGACGTAGCATTAGTTGATGGAAAATATATCATCAACCCAAATAGAGCAGAGAAAGAAGCAAGTAAGATTGACCTTACAGTTTCTGGAACAAAAGACGCTATCCTTATGGTTGAAGCAGGAGCAAAAATTGTTTCTGAAGAAGAAATGTTAAAGGGTATTTTGTTTGCTCATGAAGAAATCAAAAAGCAAGTTGCTTTCCAAGAGCAAATGGCTAAAGAATTAGGAATTGAAAAGACAGAAGTTGCTCTTTATGCAATTCCAGAAGAAATCGACAAAGATGTTCGTGCATACGCAACATCAAAAGTTGAAGAAGTTATGAAGCACTTCGATAGACATAAAAGAGATGCTGCAGAAGAAGCTATGGACGCAGAAGTTCAAGAACACTTCGCAGAACAATATCCAGACAGAACTCGTGAAATTGGCGACGTTCTTTACAAGATAAAGAAAGAGACCATGAGAGCAAAAATATTAGGTAGTGGAGTTCGTCCAGACGGAAGAAAACTTGACGAAATTCGTCCTATCTGGTGTGAAGCTGGTGTATTACCAAGAGTTCACGGTTCAGCCGTATTTACTCGTGGAGAAACACAAGCAATGACAATCGTTACTCTTGGTTCATTAAGTGAAATACAAAAACTTGAAGGACTCGATGAGGAAGATTCAAAGAGATATATGCATCACTATAACTTCCCAGGATATTCAACTGGAGAGGCTAAACCATTAAGAAGCCCAGGCAGAAGAGAAATTGGACACGGAGCTTTATCCGAACGTTCTCTTGTTCCAGTACTTCCTGATGAAGATTCATTCCCTTATGCTATCAGAACAGTTTCTGAAATATTGAGCAGTAACGGTTCAACCAGCCAAGCAAGTGTATGTGGTAGCACATTGTCACTTATGGACGCCGGTGTTCCAATTAAAGCACCAGTTGCGGGTATTGCTATGGGACTTATTAAAGATGAGAAATCAAAAAATGTTGCAGTATTAACAGATATTCAAGGACTCGAAGATTTCTTAGGAGATATGGACTTTAAGGTAGCAGGAACTAAAGACGGAATCACAGCTATTCAAATGGATATCAAAATTAAGGGTATTGACGAAGATATTCTTAGAACAGCACTTGAAAGAGCTAGAATTGGACGTTTACAAATTCTTGATAAGATGTTAGCAGTACTTCCAGAACCAAGAAAAGAGTTAAGTCCTTACGCTCCAAAGATTATATCTTTCAATATTGACCCAGACAAAATCAAAGACGTTATCGGTTCAGGTGGAAAGATGATTAACAAGATTATCGACGAAACAGGCGTTAAGATTGACATCACCGACGAAGGTAAAGTTATGGTTGCTTCCCCAGATATGGACAAAAATGAAAAGGCAAAGGCTATCATTTTGGACATTGTTACAGACCTTGAAGTTGGAAAGACATATTCAGGAACAGTATCTGGAATTATCCAATTTGGCGCATTCGTAAACATGGGCAAGAACAAAGAGGGTATGATTCACATATCAAAACTTTCAAAAGAAAGAGTTGAAAAGGTTGAAGACGTTGTTAAAGTTGGAGACAAAGTCGAAGTTGAAGTTATCAAAATCGACGACAAGGGTAGAGTAGACCTCAGACTCCTTGCTAAACTTGACTAAACTAATTCAAATAAATATTAAAAAGCTTGGGTTTTCCCAGGCTTTTTTCGTTTTCATGTCATATTGACTTTTATAAATAATTGTGATACTATAAAAATATTATTAACAATATTGGAAGAAAAATATGTCAAATACATTAGCACAAAAAATTTATGAAGTGAACAAAAAGAAACAAGCTTCAAGAAACATTTTCAATATAGATGAAAATGGGATTCTTTACGGCTTTTCTGAGTCTTTTTTAGACTTTGTTAATAAAAATATAATTATTCGTAGAAACGAATATAACACAGAACATAAAAGATTACAAAGTGAACTAAAAGAAAATCTTGAGAAATTTGATGAACAAAGTGACGAGGTTCTCGACAGTCAATGGAACTTAATTACCCATGAAAGAGAGTACCATCCATACTTAAAGATGAGACAGTTCGAAGAATTATTAAAACAAAATTTCGATCATGCAGAATGTTTAGACTTCTATTTCCCAAAATATTCAGAAAATCCATATTCATGGGGAAAATACGTTGATTTACATTGCAATGTTCATCTTGAAAACGAATCTTTAGAAATTAAAAAGATTGCTGGATTCCCAGCCTTTATTCCTAAAAGATGCAACAGAAATTGGGATTTACCAAACAATAGATGCGATGTCAATTTCTACATGACAACGCACCAAATTCTTAATGTTGACGTCACTCCAAATGTTCCTTTTGCCACTTCAGCATATATATCAAATCCTTGCGATAATGAAAAGTTCATACAGGTTGCAAATCACTGGAACACACAGGTGATGAAACATTTCAATAGTTTTCTTGACCAACAAGCAGAATACAGAAAAGAGGGGAATAAGAGATTACTAGATAGACACCCAATTTCCATATTTAACCTATATAACAAACCAATGCTAACAGGAACAAGGATAATGACTTTCATAAAGAACCATGAACCATTAAACTGTGAAATCACATTATATACTTGTTGTGAAAAAGGCGAGGAATTGGAAAAAGCAGTTTCAGAGAACGCACCAAAAGAAGGCATGAAAGTGGATTTTAATCACCAAACACCAATGACAAAAAAGACAAATAAATAATCATATAAAAGTTTCTTAACTCATACAATGTGGTATGAAGAATAAGAAACTTTTTTTTAATATTGTAAGTGACAGTATCATAGTTTTAGTTCTATTAGTGGTGGCGGCTGTTTGTTTTAGCACACAGTCTCAGTATGTTTTTGGAACTGCATCAAATGAGGCTATATACTGTGGCGACAGAGATTCTAACAATGTGTCTTTGATGATAAACGTGTATTGGGGTACAGAGTATTTGGATAATATGCTGGAAACATTGGCAAAATACAACGTAAAATGCACCTTTTTTGTGGGTGGACAATGGGTAGAAAAAGAACCTGAAATGTTGAAGAAAATACACGACGCAGGTCATGAAATTGGCAATCATGGATATTTTCATCAAGACCAAGGCTCTCTTTCTTATGACCAAAACTACGAAGAAATCAATGCTTGTCACCAGATAGTAAAGGCAACCGTTGACGTAGAAATGAACCTTTTTGCACCTCCAAGTGGGGACTTTAACAAAGCAACCTTACAGGCCGCACAAACTCTAGGATATAGCACCATAATGTGGAGCCGAGACACTATAGACTGGCGAGATAAGGACCGTGATTTAGTATATTCTAGGTGTACAAAAGGGGTGTCTGGTGGGGAATTTATCTTGATGCATCCAACAGCACACACTGCGGCAGCGTTGGAAGATGTTCTTAAATACTATGCAAACAACGATTTGAATGCTTGTACTGTTTCTGAAAATCTGGCGATATAAAGGGTATATTTCATTATTGCATAGTATTAAAATATAAAAATTATAGGACGATTTAATTTCGTCCTTTTTTAGTGTTTTTTGATGACTTTTTGACGAAAGATTTGCTATAATATATAATAAATTACTTTGTTATATTTATATTTGTGTGGTATAATACGACTGTTCGAAGTGAATAAAACAAATAAACTTACTTAATTTTCGGAGTGTACAACCTTGAAAAATAAAGAGGGAATAAAAAGAAGAGGAATTGAAACAAAAGTTGGCATAGTAATTGCCATACTTTCTTTTTTGTTCTTGGCAAACTTGATTTTTAATTTGATAAAACCAGTTAACTCCTTTTTGTTGGGGTTCTTTGGGCTTGGTTCTTACGTACTTTTCACTGTAATAACAATTTACAGTATTCTTATTGCTTGTCATGTTCGTGTAAAAATGAACTGGAAACAAATCCTTATTTTCTGTTTATGGATAGTTTCTTTAATGACATTATTGCAACTATCAACTAGTTTGAAACTCTTTTCAGATAGTTATGGCGATTATCTCATGGCTTGTTATAACAATAAATTGACGGCAGGTGGTATGCTGTTTGGAATATTGGTTTTCCCAGCACATTACTTAACATACACAGTTGGAGCATTTGTTTTTGCTTCAGCCTTTTTGGTAGTTATGACATCTTTCATGATTTACTTTGTTTACGACCATCTTACCAGCAAAAAGATTGTTATGGAAGAGAACGAATTTGCTGATTTTACAACCGAATACGAAGAAGACGATGATGATGAAGATTTAGTTGTAAACGACGATTTCTTGAGCGAAGAAGAGGGTGTGGAATTAGCCACTTTCGAAGATGCAAAAGAAAAAGCAAAACAAAAGCTTGGATTAAACCGTAGCGAAATTGTAAAGGTTGACGAGCCAGAAGAAGAGGAATCTATAGAGGACTCTTATGAGGCAGCAAAAAATAATGGAATTAGTAAAAAAGATTATGTGTTTGGTTCTTCTTACCAACCACAACCAACCAATCCAAGCCGACCACCTAGATATGTTCACGACATGGACGAAGTTAAGCAACAAGAAACAACTGCTGCTATTTCCAAAAATAATAGAAGAAAATTGACAGAACAAGAAATACAGAACTTAAACTTTTTACGTGCAACAACCGGTGCAGAGTTAATAGACAACTACTATGATACTGAAGAATACGAAGAACCAAAACACAACGTTTATGGGACTGCACCAAAGCCATTATTCCCAGAGGATATCCCACAACGTCCTGTTCCTCCAAGACCAGTGTATCAAGAAAATTACGAGCCTGTTCAACCTAAAAACTACGGCGAACAGCCTTTGCCTGATTTGGACTTTGGAGAAGAACCAGTTACAAAGAGTGGTTATAATACAGCATGGACAAACAATGTTCAAGAACCACAAAGGGATATATACGACGACCAATTAACTCAAGACAATTATCAAGCAAGACTTGAAAGGGCAAGAGCAAAAGCCAGAGAAAGAGAGGCTAGAAAAAACAAGCAACCTCAACAACCTTCTCCATATTCTCAGATGCAAATGCCTCAAACTACAGAACTTGCACCTGAAAGACGTGCAAGATATCGTCGTCCATCAAAGTATGTAAAACCTCCAATTGATTTATTGAATGTTATAAGAAGTTATTCAACAGAGGACAGCGAAGAATTAGATGAAAAGAAAGAGATACTCGAGCAGACTCTTGCAAGCTTCGGTATTCCAGCATCTGTTGTTTCAACGACAGTTGGTCCTGCATTCACTCGTTTTGAGTTACAAATGCCTGCTGGTATTCCAGTTAAAAAAGTATTAAACTATACAAACGATATCGCTATGTCTTTGGAGTCTCAAGGCAATATTAGAATTGAAGTTCCAATCGCAGGTAAGAATGCTTTTGGTGTCGAAGTTCCTAACAAAGAAATTGCTACAGTTGGATTGAGAGATATTATTGAATCATATAACTTCCAAGGTAGCAAGTCCATGTTGACATTTGCTCTTGGTAAAGATATTACCGGAGAATGTAAAGTCGCTAAATTGGATAAAATGCCTCACTTATTGGTTGCAGGGGCTACTGGTTCAGGAAAGAGTGTTTGCTTAAACTCCCTTATTATCAGCTTACTTTACAAAGCATCTCCTGAAGACCTACGTCTTATCCTTGTTGACCCTAAACGTGTTGAGTTTACCTTGTATAATGGGTTACCTCACTTGCTTATTCCACAAATCATTCATGATATCGATAAAACTGTAAAATGTTTGACTTGGTTAATTGATGAGATGGAAAGAAGATTCCAGTTGTTTAGTGATACTATGGTTAGAAATATCACAGAATACAACGACTTAAGTGAAGTCCAAAATGGAACAAGAGACAAAATTCCATTTATAGTAATCATTATCGATGAGTTGGGTGATTTTATGACCCAAAGTAAAAAGAAAGAACTTGAGGAAAAGATTATTCGTCTAGCTCAAAAGAGTAGAGCAGCCGGAATCCATCTTATTCTTGCAACACAACGTCCAAGCGTTAGCGTTATTACTGGAAATATTAAAGCAAACTTACCAGCTCGTATCGCTTTTGCTGTTACAAGTTTTGTTGATAGTAAAACAATCCTTGACCAAGCTGGAGCAGAAAACTTGCTTGGTAAAGGTGATATGTTATTTGCTCCAAGTGACGCTCCTGAACCAACCAGAATTCAAGGTGCATTTATTGATAATCCAGAAGTTGCAGATGTTGTTAATTTTATTAAAGAAAATAACGAAGCAAACTTCGATAGTGATGTAGAAGACCAAATGTTTAATAAAAAAGAGAACGCTTTTGAAAGTAGTGGGGACGACTCCGATTTTGACCCTCTACTTAAAGATGCTCTTCGTATTGTTATTCGTTCAGGTGGAATATCTATCACAAAAGTTCAACGCGCATTCGGCGTTGGTTATCCAAGAGCAGGAAAGATTGTTGACCAAATGGAAAAGATGGGCTTTATATCTGCTGCTGATACGAAAAACCAAAGAACAGTATTTATAACCGAGCAAGAATTTGAAGAACGTTTCGGCGAAAACTTCTAGGAGATAATATGACAATAGAAGAATTTAAGAAAAAAAGCATTGGCTTCATCTCTTTAGGTTGTGATAAAAATAGGGTAGACCTAGAACACATGATAACTCAATTTCGTGATTTTGGTTTGACTATTGTTGGAGACCCAAGTCAAGCAGATATCATTTTAATAAACACTTGTTCGTTTATTCAAGATTCCAAAGTAGAAAGTATCGATACAATAATTGAAATGTGTCAGTACAAGGGACATTCTTGTGAGAAACTTATTGTTACAGGGTGTTTACCTCAAGCCCACGCAGAAGAATTAAAGGTAGAGTTTCCTGAAGTTGACCAATTTGTAATGCTTAATGAAAACAAAGATATATTAAAGATTGTCGGAGGGTTATATGACCTCGACATTGAGTGTCAGGAGGAGCAAACAGCACGTGCGCTAACAACTGAAAGCCATTATGCTTATTTGAAGATTGCAGACGGTTGTAATAAGTATTGTTCATACTGTCGTATTCCTCGTATTCGTGGCAAATATGTCAGCGAAAAAATGGAAGATATCATTGAAGAAGCATCTCTCTTAGTAAAAAAAGGTGTAAAAGAACTGATTTTAGTTGCTCAAGACGTTACACAATATGGAGTGGACCTCTATGGGAAAGTAATGTTGGTGGAGCTCATCAATAAACTCTCTGAAATTGATGGCGTCAAATGGATAAGGTTATTGTATTGCTACCCTGAACTTATAACAGATGACTTGATAGATGTTATAGCAAACAACAAAAAAGTTTGTAAGTATTTGGATATCCCAATGCAACACATATCCGATGACATTCTTAAGAGAATGAATCGACATTGTACGCACACTCAAGTGTACGAGTTAATCAATAAGTTAAGAAATAAGATTCCTGATATAACAATTCGTTCAACTTTCATTGTTGGATTCCCGGGCGAAACACACAGAGATTTCCGAGAGTTATGCCACTTTATACAAAAGGCTAAATTAGACAATGTAGGATTTTTTAAGTTCAGCAAAGAAGAGGGGACTTATGCCTACACAATGAAAAAACAAATTCCTAACTTTATTAAAAAATTGCGTTATAGGAAAATCTATAAATTGCAAGAAAAAGTTATGCAAAATAATCACATTCGCTTGTTAGATTCTATCGACGATGCTATAATTGATAATGTAGATGGCGAGTATGTTATTGCCCGTTCTAGTCGCATGGCTCCGATAGTTGACCCAGTGATTTACATACCGGTTTCCAACGACACTAAAATTGGTGAAATATGCAAAGTCAAATACACAAATATCACAAAATATGATTTTATAGGAGAAATAGTATGAACATTCCAAATCAAATAAGCCTTGCTAGAATACTTATGATGCCCATTTTGATATTCTTCTACTTGGCAGACTTCATTCCTTACGGAAAACTTGTTGCGCTTATCGTTTACTTCCTTGCTTGGATGAGCGATATCTTAGACGGTTACATTGCAAGAAAATATAACATGGTAACAGACTTGGGTAAATTGTTAGACCCAGTGGCTGATAAGTTGTTAGTTACTACAGCACTTATCCTTGTTGTCGCTGACCACACAATCCCAGCACCTTACGGAGTTATCTTCTTGTTCATCATGTTCTTACGTGATTACGCAGTAACAGGATTGAGACAAATTGGAGCAGCTAAAAATGTTGTTATGGCTGCAAACTGGACAAACAAAGTTAAATCATGGCCATTATACGGTTCTTGTTGCTTTGCCATCTTAGTTGCATTCTTAAAGACAGTAGGCGTTGCATCAAACGTTGTATTCGGATTTGAAATTGTTTTATATGTATTACTTGGTTGGGCAACAGTAATGCTTATCGTTTCTATGATTGTTTACTTGATACAAAATTGGGCAGTTTTGAAAGAAGACAAGAAAAAAGAAGAAAAAGTGGAGAAGACCACTACAAAGAAATAGTTTATGAAAATTGCAATTATTGACGTTGGTTCGAATAAACTTATTGGCAAAAACAGAGAGAACGTTAGCAAATTTTTATCCGTAAAATTCCTAAAACTCGGAATCAATCTCTCTAAAATTGTTTCTTGCCAGAATTCCCCAGAGGAAATCAATAACACACTCAACTTCCTAACAGAAGAGTGTGTTTTTGTTGTTGGAGAGGACTCTAGTCTAAAAAACTTCACAATAAAGAAAGCCATTGCCAATAATTGTGGCTGTAATTTAATACAAGATGACCTCTGTATAAACGCCGTTAATAATTACTACAAAAGAGAAAATACTCCACCACCAATAGGATATGAAAACGAATTCTATATCCCAGACGGGGCAGTTTGCTTTGAAAATCAAAAATCCTTTTTACAATCTTTTGTTATGTATGCAAACCAAACAATATTCTTTATTCCGGACGATATAGATTCGGTAAAGTACTTGTTTGAGCATTTTATAGAAGAAAGGTTAGTAGAAGATTTCAAACTTAATTACGATACAAGCATCATCAAAACTTATGGATTAGCAGAAAAAGACATTTTATATTTACTTAAAGATTTAATCAGCAACAAATATAAAATCTTAATTACGACCTATGCAAACGGGCTGGACGTTGAAACAATGGTTCGTTATAACAAGGACGTAGACGGTAGAGTTGTTGATGACTTCCTTGCAAGAATATATGAAAAACTAAACAAGTTCGTATATGCCAGTGAAGAAGTATCTTTAGAAACTCGTGTGTTTGAATTATTAAAACTCACAAATAAAACTATTGCTATTGCAGAAAATATAACAGGTGGCAATGTTTCATTTAGTCTTTTGAAAAATGAACCTAAAATGATTCAATCATTAAAAGAAAGTATCGTATGTCCGTCGGCAGAAAGCAAAACCAACAGACTGAAATTAAACCCTCAAACTTTAATGGAAAAATCTGACATTAGTGTAGAAGGGTGTTACGAAATGGCGACAGGTTTATTGGAAACTTCAAACGCTGATGTGGTTGCTGTAACTTCAGGTAGAATTGACACAAATAAAAAAAGTCAGGTGGTATTTATCGCAATAGGCGATATCGACGGAATACACGTATATAAAAACGTTTTCAGTGGTAATCGAGACACCATTTTGGAAAATATTACCAAGACAACTTTATTTTATTTAATTAAAAAAATTAAGCAAAATGATTTGTTTTTTGGACAAATTACTGTATAATAGGTTATAG
>CAYJCC010000005.1:0-14370 GCA_964368655.1 uncultured Lachnospiraceae bacterium
GTTTAAGAAGTCAATATTTTTGTTTGTTTGTAGAATTTGTGATAAATTATAATTATAAACCTCTTCCATTTCCATAATGTCTTTGAAAGTAAACCCTAACTTTTCATTTGTATAAGCGTCTGCTGGACCTAGCCAAGATGCTGGAATTTTCATTTGTTGAATTCTGAAAAGATGTTTGCTTGAGTTGCCTTTGCTCTTAAAAATGAGTTGGGCAGGCAATAATGCATTAAAATCAAATCTATTTTCTTTCTCGTTATATTCAAAAAGTCTACGAAGTCTCAATGTGTAATTTTCCTCTTCTACACAATCGTGCTGTGCCTCTAACATGTATTCATCATCTAAAACAGTAATCTTTTCACCATCTCTCAAAGAATAAAGAACCCCATCTTCTTCAAGGGCAAAAGCCACACTAAATCTGATAGCTTTTGCAATGGACTCATCTACAAATCCCTCTTCTGGGAAAATATTATCCGTTTGCAAAATCCATATTTGATCAGGTGCGAAAGTTAAATTTTTTAGATAAATTCTTTCTTTTATATTCGCTTTTATTTCTTTAAACTTGCTTAAAATATCCATCTTTCACCTGTGATTATCTTTTTTTATTATTTTTGCTTGCCTTTAACTCTTGGTCTCTGATTGCAAGTTCTTTGCCGTGATTATTATATATATCGGCTACTTCTTTCAATGTTGCGATTCTGATAACTTCTTCTCTTTTTACATTGAAAACAACTTTCTCGTCTTTACTGTATTCTAGTGAACAGCCTTGCATTAATGAAGTTAAGGCCTTTGTATATAAGTTGTTGAATCCATCAATCCATTTTAAGTTAATAAAGGAAACCATTTTTTCATTTTCTGTTTCGCTCTTATATAACCTTTGAAGTTTAGGTCCTGGAATTGTTTTATCCATTAATTTTTTACATTCATCGCTTGAAGCATTTAATACTTCATTGCCATCTAGATCATAGAAAGTTTTGTCTTTTATGATAAGAAACTGTAAATCATATTTTCCTGTTTTATCCATTTGTTCAATGTAATAAATGTTTCTTGGTAAAAGTGATTTTTTGTGGTCTTCTATATATTTTTTTAAGTTATTTTCTGTCAAACTCATGTTTAACACCTCCAAATTGTATGGATATTATAACACAGAGGAGCCGGAAAAACAATACCCCAGTTTGGATTTGTGCAAAATGGACATAATTGAGGCAGTGGAGGTGACAAATGAGAGTTGGTGGAGAAAGTTTGCAGAGTGTAAAAACCAAAATAGCGCAGTTGAAAGGAGAAACTGTGGATATGGAAGTAAATAGGGGGAGAAACCGTATTGTGAAGCTGCGAGCCGTAATTGAACAGGTTTATCCTAGTATGTTTGTTATCAAGCCTATGGCGGCTTGTGAGGTGGATAGATTCAGTTATTCTTATGGAGATTTATTGTGTGGAGATATAAAGATAAAGAATTGTCTCCAGAAAGACATAGATGCTAGCAACCAAGAATTGATGAAACTTAATATGAAAAAATAAAAATACTTGTCATATTTTTTTTGACACCCTAGTAGAATATAGCAAATGGCAAATAGGGGGTCGGAATATATGGCATTTGAACCAAATTATGAAAAGGTGATAAGCAGCTACAGAAAAAGACTGGGGACAACCCAAGCTCAAATAGAGTGCAAGTTACCAGTAAACGAAGATACGGAGATAAGCAAAATATTGTGTGCAGATGCAAAGGCGTATATCGGCTCTGCAGAGGCAATGAGTGGGGAGGTAACATTTAATGGCTTTGTTAATTTTCAAGTCATTTATGATGGTGCAGAACCTCAAGGCATGGATTACACTGCAGAATTCAAAGAGAAATATCAAAATACAGTAATTACACCTAATTCTGTTCCAGTTATTTCATCTTCTATTGTTAATGTTGATACGGGTATCGTTGGTTCAGAAGTAAAAGTAACTGCCATCGTTGAGTTTGTTATCGATGTTATTGAAACGGTAGAATATAATGTTTTATCTGAAGTAGATACTAAAGATGTCTTCTCAAAAACCGACACCTTAACTTATTCTACATACGTTGGAAATGCAAAGAATAGATTTGAACAAAATTTTGATATAGAAATAAATGAAAAAATATCTAAAGTGTTAGGGGTTTGCTCTAATGCACAGTTAACAAGCGTGACTCCAAGAACAGAGTTCGCAGAAATAAAAGGTGTCTTAAATGTCGGAGTATCCTATTTTACGGCAGGTGAAGAGCCTGTTATAAAAACTCTTCAAAAACAAGTTGAGTTTGCACAAGAAGTTCCTCTCAAAGAAATTGGAGAAGACAGTTATATAAGTGGAGACATTGCTGTTCTAAGTGGAGATACTAAGGTCACAACAAACCTTGACGAAAATCTTGCTGTTGTAAATTTGGATATCCCAATGATGTTCAACGGATATGTTTTTAATCCAAACTCCAACACGTATGTTACCGATTTATTTGCTATCAATAATTATGTGAATGTTGATACTGAAAGCCTTGCGCTGTTAACCAAAGTTGATAGTAAGGCCTTTGAGGAGAGATTCGATGCAAATATAGTTATTGACGAAACAATGCCACTTATTGACGATATAATAGGTACTTGTGGCAAAAACGTTACAATAGCGTCACAAACAATATCTGGGAACACTTTGAATATAGAGGGTATAAATACAGTAACAGTGTTGTACTTAAACAGAGAAAATAACAGCACAAATTCAGTTTTAATTGAAAGTCCATTCTCATTATCTTTCAACATTGAAGGGATTGATGGATTGACCCCAGATGTTGAAATTGTTATGGGCGAAGTGTTTGCAAAAGGTAAACGAGGAAATGAGATTGAGGCAAATGGGGACTTATATATTTACGCAAACTTCTTTGGTGAAACTACAGAGGCTGTAATAACTTCAGTTAAGTTAGGAGAAGAAAGAAATCAGTACATGGCTCCTCTAATGTTGTACATTGTGAAGCCGGGTGAAACGTTATGGGACGTTGCCAAAAACTTGTCAGTATCTCCAGACTTAATCATTGAGCAAAATCCAAATCTTGAATTTCCATTAAAGGGTGGAGAAAGAATAAGAGTGTATCGTCAGAGAATGGTAAACTTTTAATCTAAACGTCAAAAAAATATAAAATGATGCAAAAGGTTTTTCTTTGCATCATTTTTTTTCTGTTATTTTTATTACCTCGGTCAATACTTTGAAATACCGTAGGAGGCAATATGAAAAAAATATTAGGACTTTTATTTATATCCATATTTGGAGCAAGTGCTTTTTTGTTAGCAGGGTGTACGTTACAGATAAGTGAAAGAGATGATGAATACCTTCGAATACATATACGTGCAAATTCCAATGCAGAGGTTGACCAAGAAATAAAGTATGAGATAAAAGAATATGTTCTTGATTTTCTTACGCCTATAATTGCCGAATGTGAAAGCAAAGAAGAAATGGATTGTGCGATAAGCAGAAATCTTGCACAGATAAATAACGTTTGCAATGATGTTCTTGAGAAAAACGGATTTAACTATGTTGCAAACTCTAAATTATGCAATGAGTTTTTCCCTACGAGAACTTATGGAGAGTTGACTCTCGAACAAGGATATTACGATGCTTTAATAGTTGAATTGGGCGAAGCAGAAGGAAATAATTGGTGGTGTGTGGTATATCCTCCATTGTGTTTTGTAAATGCCAAAGAAATAAATGGTAAGAATTTTAGATATAAAAGCAAAATCATGGAATTGATAAATAGATAGTAAATGTAGGTTTAGAATTCGAAAAACTAGCCATAATTAAGCATAAAAAGAGGTTGAGATGAGGAAATATCGAATTTTGTGGATACCATTTTCATTTGTACTGATAGCTATTACGTCGTTATTGGTGGTTTTTTCGCAGACAAATTTTATTAAAAGTGCTAGAGCAGACAGCTCGCAGATAGTGGAAATACAGACCCGATTGAGAGATTGGGGATATTACGATGGTGGATTGACAGGTGAGTTGGACTATGAAACTACCGAAGCGATAAAGTTTTTTCAGAGAGAGCATGGAATATCTGCCACGGGAAACCTTGATGCTGCTACAATGGACGCACTTGGGGTTTATATAACAACCCAGAGTAGTTCAGACGTGTATTTATTGGCAAAATGTATCTATGCCGAGGCCAGAGGGGAGCCGTATGTAGGGCAAGTTGCCGTTGGCGCTGTTATTTTGAACCGTGTTGCCAGTCCAAAGTTTCCAAACACAATTTATGGGGTCATTTATCAGCCTTGGGCGTTCACGGCTGTTCATGATGGACAAATTGACCTAGAGCCAAATAACACGGCTTACAGGGCCGCACAGGACGCCTTAAGTGGGTGGGACCCTAGTTATGGAAGTCTATATTATTATAATCCAAGAACAGCAACTAGTAGTTGGATTTTTTCACGCACTACCATTGTTGAGATAGGAAGCCATGTGTTTGGCATATAAGGAGTTGAAATGGATAGAGAGGGTATGACAAAAACAGGTGTAATCTGGACGTTAAGCATTACTTTAGGTATAGTTTCTTTGGGGCTGTTAGCAGGGTTAATCGCTTTTATATTGATATCACACACATATTCGGTACAGTTGGAAAACGTTTACAAACGTTCATTATATGAATTATCCACGAATATAAACGATATAGAGGTGGATATAAGTAAACTTGTTGCCACAAATTCTTCTTCGTCACAGCAGGAAATTTTAACCTCGCTTTATCAAAACTGTGTTTTAGCCGAAAACAACCTGAGTTGTTTGCCTATTTCAAATAATAACAGCGATAAATTAAACTCTTTTATAAATAAAATGGGTGGGTATACCTACAGTTTGTTGTTGAAGGTAAATGCAGGAGATACTATATCAGATACAGAGTTTGAAACTATAACGTCTTTGCATAATCAATCCGAGATTATGGTGTATGAAATAAATACATTTTTATCACGTCAGGATTATGATTTTAGTGTCTTAAAACAGGTCGATTTTAGCAACTATGATAATGATTATCTTTCTAATATAAGTGAGTCTATGGGGTCCAGCACAGAAGTTCCTTCACTCATATATGATGGACCTTTCTCGGAATCTGTTACTAACAGAGAAATAAAAGGTCTTGAGGAAAGATTTATTACTGTAGATGATGGGCTTTCCATTATTGCAACATTGTTGCCAGAGTATTCTGAAGTGCAGTATGTGGGAGACGCTTTTGGAAAGTTTGTGGTGTTCAATTACAGCGCCAAATATGAGGGGACGGACTATTTTATACAAATAACCCAAATGGGTGGGTTTATATTGTCTATTTCGGCGAACTCTAGCAATGATGGAGAAAACTATTCCACAGAACAATGTGAGACTATTGCAGAATCCTTTGCAAAGCAACTGGGAGTCAATAACATGTATTCGGTGTGGAGCGCAACAAGTAACGGCATTGCCTATGTCAACCTTGCACCAATCATCAGCAAAACAATATACTATCCCGACTTAATAAAGGTAAAAGTGGACGTTTCTTCAGGAAAAGTCATTGGCTGGGAAGCCACCAACTATTGCTACAATCATGTGGACAGAGAAGAGATTTCAGCAAAGATAAGTATTTTGGACGCAGAACAGCTTGTAAGTTCTCGGTTAACAGTGGTGGAGCGTAACTATTGCGTGATACCAAACGAGTTTGTAGGGGAGAGTTTCGCTTATGAGTTTGTGTGTGAATGGGACAAGTATATTTACTACGTATATTTAAGCGTAGAAGATGGTTCTGAACTTAATATTATGAGGGTGGTAAAGACCAGTTTTGGGGATTTAATGGTATAATTGCATTTTTGTAAAAAAATGTCGTATTTTTGAATAAAATGTAAAAAAATGAAGAATAATGGTTTACAAACAGACCTCTTTTAGATATAATCAGAAAAATAATGAGGTTGTCATGATAGAGTACAGTAAAGAAAGTTTAGAAAACTTAAGAATACATGAATTAAGGGACTTGGCTCGTAAAATGGGGGTTCAGGCTCCTACTCTTTTGAAAAAAGAAGAGCTCATAGAAAAAACCATGGCAATATTAAGTGGTTCTGTAAAACCATATAAAAAGAAAAACAACAAAGGCCGTCCAGTACGTGGAAATGGTGATTTATCAGAAATGTTTATTCCTTCTCTAAATCAAGAAGAGGGAGATAAATTAGACCTTTTGAAAGAAAATAATAAGTTTGAGTTTTTAGTAAACTCTCCAGAAATTCAGTTTAACTTGTTGACGGGAGTTTCACAAAAAGAAGGCTTTTTGGATATTCACCCAACAGGATATGGAATCTTGAGAGCAAAAGGATATCAACCAAGTGAAGGAGATATCTTTGTTTCTACTCAAACCATAAGGGAATACAAACTTCGTCCCGGAATGAAAATTCTTGGAGAAGAAAAAGAAGTTCAAAAAGACAAGCCTCACGCTGTGGTTAGATTGCTAGAGATTGAGGGGATAAGCAAAGATAGATATACTCCTCAAACATTCTTTGATGAAATTCCTTACAGTCCATTAAAAGATGAAATTATTATAAAGAGACAGGGGTTATCTGAACTTAAGTTAGCTGAAGGTAGTAGAAACTTAATCATGTTTGATAATTCATCAGATATGGGAATTGTGGCAATGGACCTCTGTAAAGAGATGGCAAATAATTCTAAATATAAAGTTGTATATCTAAATCTAGATGCTATGCCAGAAGACACAAACACGGTTGCTAGTTTTGAAAAGGTAAATATTCCATTTTCAATGTCTGAAGTGAACCAAATAAGCACAATCAATCTTGCAGTCGAAAGAGCTAAGAGACGTGTGGAAAATGGCGAAGACGTCATAGTTGTGATAAAAGAAATGAGCAAGTTACTCCGAATACTTAATACAGCGATAACCGATATGGTTTCATATGAAGGATTGAACATAAAAGCATTACATCGTCTTAAGAAGATTATAATGAGTGCTAAAGAGGCAAAATATGGTTCATTGACAATTGTTATGTTAGACAGTGTAACGAACTGTCCACAGCCAATTAAAGACCTTGTTACATTTGAACTTATACCACTATTTAATAACTTAGCTACTATAAACAAACAATAATAAACAATAAAAAAATAAGAGATGCAAACGCATCTCTTATTTTGTTTTGATTAACGGAATTTTACTTTTGTTCTGATTATTATGAACAAGATAACTCCACCTACAACCAAGGTGCTTGCAACAGCGATGATAATGATTGCTGTCGTGTTCAGTGGTTCATTTTTTGTAACCTTGTATGTGCAGATTGTTCTGCCATCTAAAGAGGTTATCTTTACCGTATAGGTAGTGTTTTGAGTAAGGTCAAGAGAAATCTTTTCGTTTACTGAATCAGCATTGATGGAGTAATTTCCATTTCCGGTAATCTCAATTTGAGAGTTACCAATCATGTCGTAAATGAGTTTTGGGTTGAATGAAATACTAATTGGTTTTGTTGTACTTGTTCCCCAATCAATACTACATACAAGTGAAGGAATTTCGTCGTTAATCCAAATAGAGTATGAGAAATTAGAAACTTGTTGTGTATTTGGGTCAGTATAGGACAATCCAATAGTATATTTGCCAACGCCATAATCATTTGCACTTAACCATAATGATTTAAGGCTTTCAAGTTGGTATGTGATATCTTCTTCGCCTCTTGCAAAACTGGTTATGTTAAAGTTATAAGCTTCAGGTAAATCATAACACAATAATGCACTGTTTTTATCTATTATGATAAAGTTATATTTTGTTGTTATGGTTCTTGGGTCTCCAATAGTAGGAGTTACTACAGTTGTCAATGATACTTCATAGTATCCAGCCTCTGAGAAGGTGTATCCACCTGTTTGTCCAGCTGCTGTTCCTCTGTCTTTTCCGTTCAATAAGTAATTTACTGTAACGTTTTGTGTATATAATTCTTGGTTAAGAATTTGAATAGATACAGGGTTGTTGCTTATTAAGTTAGGAATAGGGTCAGTATTGTTTACTGTGAAGATAACGTCATTTACAAGGTATAATGACAAGTATGGATAGGTTAGGGTAGAAGATGCAAATGTTTGTTCGTTATTTGCCAAGTCTCTAAATACCAACCTATATGAACCAGCATTTGTCAATGTCAATCTTGCTTCTTCTGTGGTTGAACTATAGAAGGTTCCAATCATAGAATCGTTGTACCAACAATCACAATATACAATGTTTTTGCTCATACCGTTGTATGCTTTCCAAGTGATAGTTAAACTGTCATTATCGAACTTGTTTCCAATCTGTAATATTTCAGAATCGCCCGAGTTGTTAATCTTCACATTTGCGAATGTTGAATTTTCAGCTATGAAGTATATAACGATATATTCTGCGAATACGGTTGAAGTGTTGTCTCCATGAATCTTGTATATTTTGTATGTGAGGTTAGCCACATTTGTTTCAGGGATTGTTACACTTGTTATTGTATTGCTAGTGAAATCTTGAACGCCTCTTTTATAACTTCTCAATTCCGTAACAGTTAAGTTCTCGTCTGCATTTGCTAATACACTTAAGTATTTTGCTCTCAATGACTGGTCTCCGTTTGCAACGAAGTAATCTTCTTGAGCAAAGTAAGTTTTTACAGGTTCTACTTGTGTACCATTTATTGTGATATATCCTGATTGAGGACTAGCACTTAATGGGGTAGAAACGGAACCGTTAACAGTGCTTACTTCGTACATAGATATGCTTCCACCGATATATGAGAATGACCTAGTAGAAGAATTTCCTAAACTACTTATAAGAACTACTCTATAGCTTCCTGATTTATCCATAATGAATGAATCTTCTGTTGAGAAGCTTTCTGTTCTGCTTACATTTGAATCATCATCAAAATAGGTTCTGATAACTGTTGCAGAAACAGGGATTGTTACGTCATCGATTTTGATATCTGGCCAAGATAGGATAACTGGTTCGAGGAACTTGTTTCCCTTAACGATGTCTTCGTTGCTATCTAGAACTGTAATTTCTGGAAGGGTGTTGATATAAACAACTTTTATCACACGTTCGTTTTCTGTTGTAAGTCCTGCATATCTCAATGTGATACTGAATACAACAACGCTGTATTGTGTAGATAATGCACCTTCTGTCCAGTTATATAATACCAATTCTCTCAGTCCTGACTCGGAATGGAAGGTTGTGTTATATAGGGTGGAGAGGATAGGGTCTGTTATCGTTGCACCTGTTCCAAGAAGTAACTCTTGAACTCCGTTTGCTGTTTCTCCAAATGATACATTGTCTGCAGTATATCCTACGGCAGAAACTGTTGCTTCTCTCAATCTTGACTGATATGTAACAACCATGTTTGCGTTAGAATAATAGTTGTCGTTACTGTTAGCATAAGCCGTTCCAGTTGTAGCAGGTTGTACTCCTAAGAAGTCAGTCATGTTGATTTGATGAATTAAGCTGGTCTGTCTTCCGTAGTTATCAGTTATTACAAACTTATATAAACCTTGAGAGAATGTATAAGTTCTTGTAGCGATAGATATTGGGTTATTTGAAACTGAATCGTCTTTTGATAAAGCAACCCAACCTGATTGATAGATATATGCTTCAATACTTTGAGCAATAGTGTTAGTTGTATCGCTGTCGAATGTTACTTCAAACTGCTCATCATTTATTTGAGTTGGAGTTATTGTAAATCTATCTCCAGCCTTTTGATAGTTCAATGTATAAGTTCTGTTTGTTGAACGGTTATAGAATTTTATTTCAACAGTATAACCATCTTTTGCTGTACCATTTATAGCGTTTGCAATGTAAGTTGTTAACTCTTCAGCATAGTCTGCCAAGTCAATTTCTGTTGCTGTGAGACTAGGTGCGAATGAGAATAACTTAACGGTAGTAGGAGCATTTTCAACAGTTGTAGAAGCTGTTGCAAATGTCTTTACTGTAACTTTAGCATATTGCCAAATATCTTGTGATATAACAGCAGAGATATCAACTCTGTTACCATTTATATCTTTTACATAAACACTTCCAGATAATGTGCTGTTTCTTTCTGTAGCAGTGCCACCTTCAAGAACAGGGTATGACCAATATTTGTAAGCGTATGTTGGTATTGAACTTCCTTTATAAATCACGTAAACTCTGTAGTTACCTGCTTGGTCTCTTTCAACTATTTCATAATAACCATCTCCATCTTCAAGATGATTTGCTAGGACGATTTCGCCATTAGCAGGGTAGGTTATTGCTGAATTCCATATTCCAGAACTCAATGAGAATGTGTAATCGTTTGTGTCGTCTGGAGTGGTTGCCATTGTATAGTTTTCAATATCATTTCCGATATATCTGTAGTAGAAGTAAGAACTTTCTTTATCTTCGCTTGTGTTTCTCATGATGAAGTTTGGTGTCAAGTAGAACGTATAATCAAGATTTTCACTACTTGTTAAAACTGCTATCATTTTTGAAATTACAGCATTGATATCTGCGTTGTTTATTGTAGTGGCTGTTCCGTCTTTAACTACGAATTGACCGTTTTCATAACTTGCTGTGTATGTAGGATAGAAAGCACTCAACATTGAGTTTACTTCATTCAATATGATGTTATTCAAGTTTGCTTGAGGTTTTACTCTATCGACGATAATGCTGTATGTTTGATAGAAATAATTTTGAGAGTCATCGTTAACATAATCAGCCTCATTACCTTCGAATTGAACTCTTGCTTCAAACTTGCTTTCAATCTTTCCGGTAGAGATGTTTGTATCAGACAATATTGCTGTAGTAGGGGAGGTAGCATCAAATACGCAAACTCTGTATGTGAATAATACGGTACTTCCCTCGAATGTCATTTGTTTACGAGGTATTGCTCTCATTACTCCAGCAGCATCGAACATATCAATGTATCCGTCAGCGTTTACTACATAATAGTCAGATTTTGTATAGCAAAATCTTGTTTGACCATCTACAACGGTGTATAAGGTGGTTAGAACATTTCCATTGCTGTCAACTGGAGCAAATGTATATGCTGATTTATTTCCAGTTGTAGAACCGTTTGCCATTGTGTAAATAGCGCTGCCGTCTTGATATATAACAAAGTTTCTATAATCTACATCAGCGATGAATCTTTGACTCTTATCAGAGAATGAGAAGTATAGGGTATTTGTGTTTGTATTTTGGAAAACGTTGTCGGTTGTTTTATTGTTGAATGAAACAATGCTACCGTCTTCTGCTTTACTGTAGAATTTACCGTTAGGGTATAATTCTGTAATTGCAAAGCTGAATGTGTCGTAGGTGATTGGACTTATTACGTTAGTACCTGGGGTAGAAGTGGATAATGAAATACTGTATGTTCCAGGTTGTGAATAATAAGTAGATGTTCCAGACTCTCCATCAACTATTCTTGATGAGCTGTATGCAGAAGAGCCTTTTGTTACTGCTGCTGCCAACTTAAACAATTTCTCGTTTCTAGATGTAATAGCTGATTTTAACTCGTTCAATCTAGCAATGGTTGCTTCGTATCCAGCTGGTCTGTCTGCTGTTAATTGCGCAATCTTTGTTTCAATAATAGCATTAGTGTTGTATTTATCTGTTGGAAGATAGAAGTTTACAGGTAGCTTATTTGTTTCAAATAAGTTAGCCAATCCATTGTTGATAAATGTATCAATGTCTCCAGCAGTAAATAGTGTTTGAGTGCTTGGGTTAGAACCAAGAGTTAAAGAGATATCATAACCATTTGCATAGTTGAATGGATATTCTCCAGCATTGAAATAGTCAATTAAGATGATTTCGTTTCTGTCAACGTAGAATACGTAATAATATGTTTCTTCATCTAAACTACCTTCTGGTAAAGAACCTGCTACGTAGTTTCTTTCGAACACATACATTCCACTCTTTGTAACTCGGTTGCTACCAGAAGTTTCAGGGTTTATACAGTTTGAAACCCAACGTTCTGTATCGCTACCTGTCCCAAATGTAGTGTTTTGATTTGTTGTAGGTGAGGATTTAGAATAAAGGGTTACTGGTGCGTTTGAGTTATAAACGAAAGGATATAATGGTTTTAATGAAGCACGTGCAAATGTTGCTGTACCATAATCATTTAGTAATGCTTGTAAAGCATCTATTTCGTAGTAGTGATATTTTACGGTATCTACCTCATAATCTTTTCCAATCTCACCAGGGAGGAACGAGAAGACTAACTGACCCATATTATATGCTTTATCTTCATCTAATTGGTATAATGAACTCAACTGATTAACATAAGCATTACCAGGGGTACTTACAGAACCGAACCCGATAGCCATTGAGTTATCAAAGCTCATTTTTAAGAAGTTGCTATATATTAAATCTTTAGCTACGTATATCTGGCTACCATTAATTTTTATTGAATCAACATGTGAGCCACTTGTTACAGAGAAAGTATATTTCTTTTCACCTTTGAAAAATTCGTCTTCAGTTGCGAAAGGATTTGCTTTATCTGCTACGCTCTGTGCTAATAATCTAACAGATTTTTGGTTTGCTAAATCTACGTAATCCTTTTGACCTTCTGCATCATATCCAGTTGCTTCGGCGAGGACAGATGCTGATTTGTTAGGGATAACCATATATTCCCCATCAAGAGAATTGTCTGGAGTTACTCCTGTTCCAGCATAAGCTGAAGTCAATGTAGGAATAGTATGGTTCAACATAGGGGTGTTAGCAAGAGTTCTAACGTTTGTTGATAAGAATGCGCCAACCATAGCCTCTTCGTTGTCTGACAACCCATCATAACCAGCGTCGTCCAACTGAATTGCTTTATGAGTACCCCAGAATAGGGTAGTGTCTGTGCTGATAATGTTGTATGAGTTGTTTGGCTCTTCATATACGTTAACATATGGTTTTGTTAAATCGTATATTACAAAATACTCTGCAGTATTTCCAGCTTGGTCGGTGATTGTAAAGAGGTAAATTGCACTTCTTGTCTTTCCAAGAATTAAGTTGTCACTAACAGGAGTTTCAACTTGATAAGCATTACCAGTTTCGTCATATAAGAAATCTGCTGTTGTTGGAGTCTTTGCTATATCTGCAAGAACAAGTTTGTAGTTTGTTGTAACATAACTTGCGTCAGATATTGCTCCGGCATTTACAACACCGAGAATTTCAGCAGGTGATAAGAAATCTTTAAGAGCTATTTCTTTGTAAGTTGTTTGAATTCTTGCACCACTTAATTTTGCATCATATGAGATTGTAAATGATGAATCCAAATAAACGCTGTTTGAACCGTCTGCGATAAAGTATTTATTATTTTCTTTGTTAGAAGAAACCACATAATTTTGTATTCCACTTATAGGTGTGGTATCAATTGTAAAGCTCTTAACAGTACTTGAAGAATTTCCGCTCTCTGCACTATTTCCGTACAAGATAGAAACTCTATAATGTCCGTTGGCAGTTAACAATTGTCCAATAACGTCATCGCCATCTATTCTTGAAGAGTAGGCTGTAGATGTTGGATTTGCTGTCCATTCGTAATTTGTGCCAGTTGTAGAAACACTTGCTGTGTAGTCGTACTGGAAGTAAGTTGCTTTTTTCCATGCAAGATATACTTTTTGGTTTGTGAACTTGTTTGTGATAGTAGTTGCAAGGTTTTGTGTATCACCATCAGTTGTGTAAATCTTAACATCAGGTTCTCCAGTAGAAATACGGAAGATAAATGTTTGAGACAAAGTTGTTGTTCCGTATGGTACATAGTTGTAGTTTACTCTTACTATGTACAATCCTAAATCTGAAATCAAAGTATCCTTTGTGAAAGGTCTTACTATAAAATTGGATATGCTTGAATATCTTGAATAAGTGCTAGTAGGGGACTTTTTTTCCTTAAAATTGTATGTTCCAAGATAATCAAATGATATCGTTGGCATATTTGTATTAGCAAGAAGATTTGCTTTATCTAACACAAATGCGAACAACAATGTTTGGTCTGTTATTGTAGTTGTTGTATTGTATAAGTATTTGTAAATTTCTTTAACATTTGTACGTCCGTTGATAGCATCAATATAAGAACTTGATACTGGAGTTAATCCATTGATTTTAAGTGTCTTTAATGTGTATTCTGCATTAGATATCAAAATTCCTTTTACTTCACTTAATCCTTTTGGAGTTAAGTTTCCGGCAGTCATGTAGCCTGTGTTGTTGATTATGTAAGAATAATCAGCACGAATATCTGAAGTGTAATCTCTTAACTCCAACTTTTCGTTGGTGGCGTCTAATTTGTTAAAGTGGGCACTTACACCAAAGTTGTATAAGTTGTAGTAAGGGTCGCTTGTATAAGAAGGAGTTTTGTTCTTGTCATGAGTTGCTCCATTTTCGTTAAAATACTTTCCAAAGTTGGTTGCATATAATGTTTCTGAATTTGATAGAGG
>CAYJCC010000006.1:0-13914 GCA_964368655.1 uncultured Lachnospiraceae bacterium
ACCCATGACCTCATGCTTACCAAGCATGTGCGCTACCGACTGCGCCACATTAGCATATTAAGTGGTATTTACCTTACCAAGGCGGTGCTATACCCCTAAGCCACACCAGCATAACGGCATTTCTGCCGATTTTTTATTCAATTTTGAGTTTGGTTCGTTTTGCCCTAATTGTCCTTACCAAGGCGGTGCACTACCACTGTGCTACATCAGCATAGGCCCAAAAATGGGCAAAATTTATTAACTTTTTTGATATGAAATTTGACTTAGGCAGGGCTTAAAAGCTCCTTACCAAGCGCGTGCGCTACCACTGCGCCACATCAGCATTTTTATTGTGTTTTATAATAGGATATTGGAATTGACAACAGTACCATTATAAGTAAACAACGGGCTGTTGTCAATTATTTTTTATCGGTTTTGTTTTTTACCACAGTTCTTAAAAATGTGCTTAATTGTAAGTTGTTTTCATAGAAGAACACGGAGTCTTCTCCAAATGCTCCTTTGATTAGTCCACTTACCTTTGAACCCTTTTGTGCTATTAAAATTATTGGCTTTTCAAGTTGTTTTACTAGCATTAGTTCCATACCTTGACCTGTAGATGGATAGGAGACGTCTGCAATTACAAAATCTGCGTTGTTAACAGAAGCAACTGCTCTGGCATATCTTTCAGCAGGGGTTCCCTTAAAATCCATTGTTTCAAGAGGTGTATTTACTTCTTTATATACTGGGGTTAAACAATTTTTTATGGTTTGATACTTTTCGATAGTTTCGTCATTTGCTGTTAAAACGGTTCCGGTTACAAGAGCTGTTTTTTCCATATTTTCTCCTAGTCTTTTTTGTGTCTCAAATCTGAACCATCCATCTCGAGAACGGCAGAGTTGCGTTTATCTGTTATACGGCTGGAAATTCGGCCATCGTAAACGGTGTCAATGTCGTTTAATAAAAGGTTGGTTGTAATGAGAGTGTTTTTGTTGTTTGCCAATCTTTCGGTAAGCAATAGATACAAATATTCTCGTGTTACGTTCTTTAATATGTTTTCCGTGCCCAAGTCGTCTATAACCAAGAAGTCACAAGCTAAGAAAGGTTCGAGAATGAGTGCTTTTTCTGAAACGTCTGAACAATGATATGCCAAAAATTGTTGATTAAGTTCGAACGCAGATATAAATATGGTGTAGTTTCCATGAGAAATGCTTTCATTTACCATACATTGGGCCAAAAAAGTTTTTCCAACGCCAGTTTTTCCACAGATAGTAAGAAGTTTCTTGTTCGTATTTGCTAAATCGGCACTATATTCTTTCATTTTCTTATATAATGTAGCGTTTTTATCTTTTGTTTCCTTGTCCCAAATTGCCATATCGGCACTCTTGAAACTGTTGTTATCGGTTATTCCACTGCCTTGTAATAATTCGTTACTGAGCGCTGTTTTGAAACAAGAACACTCTTGATTTTTCAATATCCCAGTATCGTTACATTTTTTACATGAATATTGTGGCTTTAACTCTTCTGGAGAAAGTCCTAATTTTGCCAATATCTTGTTGTTTGCGTTTTCTAACTGATTGTATTCTTCGTACAACTTCTTTGTGTCTGTTTTTTGATACTCGGCTTTTCCTATTTCCCAAGTTAAATCCATAAGTCTTGAATAGTTTTTATTAAAGGACTTGTCAGCCAAGGCACGGTTTAAGTTTACTTCTGCTCTTTGCTCGGCTTCCATTTTGTTTTGTCTGATAATTTCTTTTGCTCTTGTGATTGCTGCAACTTTGCTAGTTATCATAGTTCTACCTCCTCGATGGAGTCGAAAAGAGAGTTTAACTCTTGTGCTGAATAATTTCTACCAACTCGAGGTTTATCTGAAGGCGCTTTTATTGGAGCTCCTTGTTTTTTGGCCATGTCCAAAGTTGTTACCTTATTCATAAAATATTGTGACAATACCTTGTTGAGGTATTGCATTGGTTGTACTTTGTCTGCCGATAAGGTACAAGCATAATCTAATAATTCGTCTGAAATATTCCAACTTGTTTTCCAAGTTGTATATAACTTTCTATCTACGACGTTTATCTCACGAATAATCCCGAGACTGTCCAAGACTTTCTTAATTTCGCTATCGTGTTCAAATGATTTGTTGAGATAATTCTCTAAACTTTCGGAAGTTAAAACACCGAGTTTGAAGAGCTTATTAACTAAACCATTCATTCCCTCAAGTGTCTTAATATTGCTTCTAAAACAGAAGTTTGCGACACTAACTAGGCAGCTTGTGTCAAAACCTAGCATAAACCAAGGATTTATATATGTGTCCACAACGTTTTCTACGTTGTCGTATCGTTGACCTATTTTTGCGCAGATAACTCTGGCTGTATCGTATAGTCCATTGAGATTGTTGAGGTAATCTTCAATCTCTTTTGTGCTAGTTAAGTTTTGTTCAAAACAACGGGTAAGGGTTTTGTTAAGTTTCAACATTCCACCCATTTTGCCTTTTTCTAATTTTGCCACAAAGACAATTGTTTCAACAGGGTATCCGAAATCTTTTGTCCAACTTAAGAAGAGTTGATACTCATCTGTTGTTGCTGCTCTTTTTATGTTCAAAGCCTTGAGTACAAGTTTTATATCTTCAGAACTTCTTTCTTGTTCCGATAATCTTGTTTCAACATCTTCTTCTGTCAATATTCCATCATATGCCCAATTTTTAGCAACAGCTAAAATATAAGCTGAGCCAACATTCTCGCCCTTGATATCTACACAATATTTGATAATTTTAACAAGTGCATTTTGCTCCATGTGAAATGATTCCATAAGCCCATAGTATTCGCTATATTCATTTGGGGTCAATTCTCTTCCTGTAATTATTTCTTGTGCTTGTATATTGAAGTTTTTATATTTATCTTTGTTATATTTTTTCAATAAAGCAGAATAATTTTTTACAGGCAAATATCTAACCTCAATAGGAGAGATACTTAAAACCTGTACGAGATTCATTTCTTGCCAATACAAGAAAGCACTTACTACGTCTTCTTCGGACATATTTAATATCCGAGCAAAACTTTCAACAGAGTTGTCCGAGTTTGCTGGATTGTTGCAGAGAAAAAGTCCGTAAATATAAACCTTTACGCACTCTGGGTTTGCTTGTGGAAGGAACTCCTTTACAAAAGAATTGCTGAGTTCTATCTTATTACTTGCGACAACCTCGCTAGAAAACTTGCAAAAAGCCATACCGTTCTCCTCTGTTAAATTGCAAGATAATTGTACTACATTTCTTTTACTTTGTAAAGTAAAGTCTTAACAAACAATTAAATAGGTTTTTGGTTAAAAGACACAAAATTGCTTAAAAGGTTGGCTTTTTTATCCGTATTTGGTATTATTGTAATTGAAAAATAGAGAGAATGGCAAATGGCAAACAATAAAAAAGATGACAATTCTATGAAAGATATTGTAAGTGAGGATAAACCTTCACAGAATATTGTTTCGCCTGAAGAAGAAAAACAAGTAAAATACGTAGAAGAATTTTCGGTTATAAAACATGAAAAAGAGTTGTTAAAAGAAGAGCAATCAACCGTCAACACTGATAAACAGTTGGTTGCCGAAGCGAAACAAAAAGTTAAAAGCAACAAAAGCAAGTATGGTAGTTGGTTTGTTTTTTCTGTTTTTGTATTAAACATTTTTGTATTATCTATAACGTTGTATTTGCAAAGTAGTAAGTTTGGTGTCGCAAACATTGGGAGTTTCTTTGATACGCAATATCGTTTAAGGTATGCTCTTTTTGCACTCCTTGTTACAGTAATGCTGATGATATTGGAAATGTTTCAGGTATACGTGTTGCTATTTAAGGCAACAAAGAAAAGTCACCCATTTATAAGTTATAAATGTGCAGCTATGGGAAAGTACTATGGTAGCATAATGGGTATGGCGACTGCTGGAAAACCATACCAAGTATTTTACTTAAGTTCAAAGGGATTTCCTGCGAGAGTATCTGCCAGTGTGCCTATTGTTTCCTATACTCTTTATCAGTTCGTGTTTGCATTTGTATCATTTATAGTTTTAGTAACGAGTTTTTCAATGTTCCAAATGGAAAAGAGTGCGCTTATGCTGACTTTAAGCATCATAAGTTTGATAATAACTCTCTTTATGATTATTGCAATTCTGTTTATGTCTTTGAGTAAAAGAGCTGCTCCTGCCGTTGCTATAAAGTTTATAAAACTGTTGAAAAAGATGCGAATAGTAAAAAACTATAATCGAGCAGTAAATAAAACAACAAGAGTGTTGGCTGATTATCGTCGTGGAATGAAGTATCTTTTACAAAACTTTACCACATTGTTTGTGTCGTTATTTGTGAATGTTGCAACAATAGTATTGACTGCAATCATTCCTTATTTGATATATTGTATGTTCTATATACCAACGGATACGACCTTTATCGAGATATTTGTAAAGGTTATAATCTGTAATCTTGCAATGAAATATGTTCCACTTCCAGGTGGCGTAGGTATCGCCGAACTTTCGTTTACCGTCTTATTTGCTAACATGTTTACTGAAGGTACTCTCTTCTGGGCAATGTTATTCTGGAGAATGTTTGCATTCTATGGATACATGCTGCAAGGATTGTTCTTCTTGATATACGACTTAATCGCAGTAAGAATAAGGGCGAAAAAAAGAACTAAAGCATAAAAGACTCCAAAAAACGGGGCCTTTTATTTTTTATAACGGTTTAGATTTTAATAATCTGTCTATAATCAACATCGAGGTCAGAAATGAAACGAATGTTGTTTTTTATATTGACGGGGTTGTTTTTATTTAGCTTTGCCATTTTTTATACAACGAACTTGGCAGAACTTTCTTTTTCTGGCAAGTATTATTTGTACACGGTTGACGATGATGGCGATTTTGAAATTGAGACAACGGAAGATGATGCAAAAAAACTTTTCGCCGTAAACCAAGTTGTTTTAGGAGAAGGATATCAATTCGATAATAAATCAATCACGCCACTTGAAATAATGACTTACTTTGACGCAGAGATTGTTAGCGAATGTGTGTTAGATGGCATGAAGGTAAAAAACTGTTTTTCGCCTAGATTGAAAGATTATGTTATGCAAGGAGGTGAACGAGTTAACTTACAAATTGCTATAACTGAAGATACAATCAAAATAGGTTATCCACTTATTTTGGATAGTTTTTAATAACAATGTATAAAAATTTTGAAAGATGTCTAGTATTAAGACAAAAAATAAGGAGGTGTTTATGAACACAAATCAACAAACAAAAGGAAGACTTTTTAAGATGTACTTAAAAAAATATGGGTATTTGGTTTTAATCGGAGTAGCATTATTAACCTTGACTATCACTTTATTGGTAGTGGGAACTCAAGGACCAGAACAGGTAGAAACTCCACCACCAGCAGAAGTTTCTGGGACAGTGAAAACAAGTTTGCCAGTATTAGATGCAACAATCGCAAAGGAATACAATGATACAAGCCTTATGTACAACTCAACATTGAAACAGTGGGAAGCTCATAAAAGTATCGATTTTCAAGCACAGGAAGGGTCATCAGTAGTTGCTGCAATGGACGGAACCGTCGTTGACGTATATTCTAATTATTTGAAAGGAACGGTTGTAGTATTGGAACATGATAACGGACTAAAAACTGTTTACGGTTCTTTACAAGAAGACGTTAATGTTGCCGTTGGCGATAGGGTAACTTGTGGGGCTGAAATTGGAAAGGTTGGAGCAACAGCAAATGCAGAAGCTGATTTAGGAGCGCATCTTAACTTCCAAATGTTGGAAAACGATAAAAAGATTGACCCAGCAGGATATCTAAATATTGGTGAAAACAAATAGAAAAACGCAATCTTGACAAAAAGTTGTATGATTTGCTTTACACCAACCCCTCAATTATTTATAATATGTATGTAGAAATAATGGGGGTATGTTATGGACAAGATTAAAAAATTGTTGGCTAAACAGCTAGGTATAAAAGAAGATAAAATTAAACCAGAGTCAAGAATTGTTGAAGATTTAGGAGCTGACTCTCTTGACGTTGTTGAATTATTGATGACTCTTGAAGATGAGTTCAATATAAGCGTTTCAGATGAAGAGGCTGCAAGTCTTAAAACAGTACAAGATATTTTGAATATTTTGAAACCAAGCAAGTAATTGTTTTATAAAAGCCACCCTTGGGTGGCCTTTATTTTTTTGTTTATAAATAAATTTACTTTAACTAAAAATATGTGTTATAATCGAACCATCGAGGAAAACTATGAAAATCTGTACATTAGCTAGTTCCAGTAAAGGCAACAGTACGTTTGTTTTTACGGATACTACTAGAATATTGATAGACGCAGGTATTACATATGCCGAACTACGAATCAAGTTGGGAAAACTTGGGTTTTCTTGTGATGATATAACAGCAGTTATTATAACTCATGAACATTCAGACCACATAAAGGGAGTTGGCAGTATCATGAGAAAACATGGAACGCCAGTTTATGTTCATACGAGTGGTTATGATTCTTTGAAGAAAAAAATCGGAAAAGTTAATGAGAATCAACTTATTCAGTTTTTTGATGACTCGTTTGCTATAGGAGATTTGCAAATCACCCCATTTCACTTATCACATGACTCTTCATGTTGTGTGGGCTATACAATAAGCGATGGCATCAATCAAATGACCACGGCAACTGACTTGGGCGTTTTTACTGTTGATTTAATAAAATATTTCGAAGGTAGTAAATTGGTCATTCTTGAAAGTAACCACGACGTAGATATGCTTATGGCAAACCCTAGATATTCGTTCTTATTAAAAAACAGAATTCTTGGCAAACATGGTCACTTGAATAATAATATTGCAGCGAGAGTGGTTGAGAAATTGGCACATATGGGTGTAAAACAGGTGATTCTGGCACACTTAAGTGAGGAGAACAACACTCCAGAAATATGTTTTAATACAACGTGTACATATTTGGAATCTGTAGGGATTAAGGTTGGTGTTAATATAAATATAGATGTTGCAGACCCTTATAAAATTGGAACATTGTATAGTTTGAGATAAAAAATCAGGCATTTGCCTGATTTTTTTGTTATGCAACTTTTTTAATTAAAACTTTTCCGTTTATCCAAGAGTCAAAGAATCCAGACAGGTCAGAGTGTGAAACTTTTTCGCATATTCCCATAAAATCTTCAGGCTTTACGTTTTGGAATTTGTATGTGTCGAAATATTCCTGTAATATTTTTGTAAACTTTTTATCGCCTACAACATCTCTCAAATTGTCGAATAATAGACAGCCTTTTATATACGTCATATAAACGTATTCTGTTTCGGTGTTGTATTGATTCAGTGGTCTGTTCATGGATTGGTCGATATCTCCGATTATATCTTCATATAAATCAACGAAAGTCACAAAGTTGTTTGTGGTATTTTTCATTATGTCGTCTGCAGAAATACCATATTGTGGGTTGTTCTCATAGAACAATGCAGTTGAATATTCTGTTAATCCTTCATCTAACCAAGGATAACGATAGGCGTCACTGCCAACCAACTGATACCACCATTGGTGTGCTATTTCATGTATGATTACGTTTCTATAACTAGCGTTGTCTGTTACGGCGTCGCTTATGTATACAAGATTAGGAAATTCCATTCCACCATGTACAAAGTTTGTCTTCACGACACTTAAAGTGCTGTATGGATACGTTCCGAATAAGTTATTGAAAGTATTTACAGAGTCAATGGCTGTTTGCAAACTGTCTTGAGGGGTGTCCTCGTCATAGTAATAATACATTACTCGAGTGTCTCCTGCCGTTCCTTCAATCATTTGGAACTTGTCTGACACAACGATGGCAAAATCTCTTACAACTTTTGCACTCATATTGTAAGTGGTAGACGTTTCTCCAGTTTGTGTGCTGTCTATAGTTCCCGTTGACGCTATTGTCATAGTGGAAGGAACCGTGATGGTAACGTTATAATTGCTCATGTCACTATAGAACGGGTCTCCATTGTGGTTATATGGGTTGCAAATAAAATTTCCATCTTCATGTACTGCTGCAATTGGATAGAAGTTTGCCAAGTTTATTGTATTCTCGCCATATCCAAAACGATGGTTTATGTTTGGGATATCTACCATGAAAGATATTCTGATTGATACCTTTTTGTTTGGAGATAAAGCTTTAGGCAGGTCTACAACAAGAATGTTTTCGTCTTCGCCCTCGTATCGAGCCACAACTTCTTTATCGTTTACAAAAACCGAGTTTATGACAATATCTCCATAGTCTATGCCATTATAATAAGCAGAATTGTGATGAAGTGCGCTTATTGGAGGATTGACTGCTCCTTCGGAAAAGGCTACTGGGTATAGGTGGAAGCAAATAGATGAAAGGTCGGAGTTGGTGTTGTTTATGTATTCTACGGTCTCCACTCCTGTCAATATTTTATCTTCGGATAAAGTGAGCTCCATATTATAGGTTGAGAGGTCCTCAGAGATGCTATTCAAAGATACGTCTTTTTTGCAACCTCCAAGAATTAGAAAAAAGCCAAAGAAGAGAATTGCTAATTTTTTCATATTGAGCATGTCCTTTTTTATTATTTACTGGTACTTGTCCAGCATACTCTATTCTATTAAGAGAACACTTTATTTATTACAAAATCATGTTTAATTTTGTCTTAATTGCACAAGTTAAGGTAGGAGAAAAATTATGAAAAAGATATTGTGTTTTCTTGGTTGTATATTTTTATTAGCAGGGTGCTCTAGTGCGAACGTAAACAAAGAGTATTTTAATACCGAGCCTTCCGAAATGGTACCGAAACTTATTAGCACGTCCACAGACGATATGACGCAACTAGCTGAAAGTATATCTCCGGCGATTGTTGGTATCAGTTGTACAGTTTCCTCAAAACAGAGTTTAGGTTCTGGTGTTTGTATTGGAAGTGGTGGGTACGTATTGACCAATCAGCACGTTATAAATAATGGAAATGATATAAAATTGCATTTATATGATGGCAAGACGGTGTCTGCAATTCTATTGTGGCAAGACTCAAGTTTGGATATAGCAATATTGAAATCCAGTGAAAGTTTGCCATATCTTGCACTTGGCAACAGTGACGATTGTTTAGTTGGACAAGATATTTTAGCTGTGGGGACTCCGATAAATTTACAGTTCAACCACACTTTTACTCGAGGAATAGTCAGCGCATTGAACAGAACGTTGCTGGTGTCAAACAATGCAGGAAACACATATATGCAGAACCTTATTCAGCATGATGCGAGTTTGAATCCGGGCAATTCAGGTGGTCCGTTGGTAAACAAATATGGCGAAATCGTTGGAATAAACACTCTGAAAATTTCAGATGGCGAAGGAATGGGTTTTGCTATACCAACAAAGAGTATTGCAAGTATTATTGAAAAAGTTTTTGAGAAGGGAGACGAGTATGAGACCCCATATATTGGACTGTTTGGATATGACACAACAATAGCGAACTACTATGATAAGACAAAAGAGTCTTCCGGAGTTTATATTTTAGATGTGGCAGAGGATAGTCCGGCATTTGAGGCAGGATTAAAAGAAGGGGACGTGGTTCTCTATGCTGACCAGCAACACGTAGAAAACATGTTAGATTTAAGAGATATTTTATTTAGAAAAAACTGCTATGATGAGGTCGAACTTGTGGTTTCAAGAGATAACCAACAGTACAGATGCACTATAAACCTTCAACCTCACCCTGTGACCAATTTGCAATAAAAAGAAAATCGTGTAGGAAACAATTATTTCTGCACGATTTTTTGATATTATAATTGATTTTTATGCCCATATATAATATACTAAATATACACTATAGAAATATATAAAGGTGAAAAAATGAAGAAAAATCAACAACAAACACAGCCAATGCCTAAAAAACCAAAAGATTTTTTAAGAAAAGAATACAACTTTTTAGATTCAAGTAAAATGTTCTTGAACATCTTAATCTTTCCTTTAATAGTTTCGTTTATATTTGTATTCATTGTTGAATTTATTGCCATATTCTCAGGACATTCTGTTACAGATGCTACAGGAACATGGATTTATATATTTTTTAGTTTGACGTTAACTCAAGCGACTTTTTTGGCAATCTATTTTATCTATAACAAGAAAAACAAGATTGATATATGGAAAGCAACAAAGATAAGCAAAAAAGTCAACCCATGGATAATTTTAATTGTTATTGGAATGGGACTTTCTTCTGTCTTTTTAATTTCACCATTCATAAATTTGATGAACCATCTTTATTCATTAATCGGATACAGTCCAGACGGTTCATTGCCATTTGAAATAACGAACTTCTGGAAATTCTTATATGCTGCAATTACGATGGCGTTAATTCCTGCCGTTATAGAAGAATTGCTGATGAGAGGGGTTGTTTTTCAAGGAACTTTGAAAAAATGGAAACCAATAGTTGCTATTGTTATGGGTGCCGTCATGTTTATGCTGATGCACGGAGCTTTACAACAGACAATTTATCAGTTCATAATGGGAATTGCTTTATGTTATATCATGTATATTGGAAAAAATGTTATCTATCCAATGATTTTCCACTTTGTAAATAACTTTGTTATCATTTTAATGTCGTATATATCAACAGCGACGGGGGCGACGAGCGAACCACTTACATATAGTGCGCCACTTGACTATATTTTACCAATAATATATTTGATTTTGGCTGCTGGAATCTTGGTGGGTTTTGCATTCTTATTAAAGAGAATTGCAGATAAACAAAAACAACCTAAAGTGGAAGAAGAACCAGAAATTAGTCCAGAGGTTATAAAACTTTTGGAAGAAGGTGCAGATAAACAAAAGATAGAGAGTCTTGTTCAACAAAAAGAGAGAAGAGCAAGTAGTGAAAAATTATTTTTCTGGTTAGCAATCGGCTTAGGCTGTTTGTTGTGGATAGTTAATACCGTATACGAATTCCTTGCATAGTCGGAGGATAAATGAACGCAATTTACGCAAGAAAGAAAATATTTAACACTTATTTTATATACTTCATGAGTATGTCAATTTTTTGTGTTATGAAAATTGGTCTTTCTTCTGGTTGGTTTCATTTAGATAGCAAAATATTAGATATTGTTTATACGTTTGTAATTCAGTTGGGCGTTTTGGTGTTTGTACCATTTACATTGTATTTGCTGATACAAAAACCTCAGAAACCAAAAATGAAAAATATCTGCGATGATTTTGGACTGCATAAAACCGGCATAAGCGTTTTACTCATAAGCTTGGTTATTGGATTGATAGTGTTTGTAATTAACATTGCAGTATCCAGTGTATTTGCAGGATTTTTGAAATTTGTTGGATATCAAAATCCTTTTGTTTCATCTTCGGGTTCTGTAGACACCAGCCTTGCAGGATTCTTTTTGCAGATATTGCTAGTTGCAATTCTTCCTGCTATATGTGAAGAGTTTTTGCATAGAGGGTTCTTAATAAACGGGATACGAAACATTGGACCAAAGAAAGCAATTTTAATTTCAGGACTGCTTTTCGGGTTCTTGCACTTTAATATAAATCAATTTTTCTATGCTACAATTTTGGGATTTGTTATTGGTTTTGTTGGGGTAGTATCTAAAAGTATTGTCCCTTGTATTGTCATACACTTTACAAACAACGCATTATCTGTATATATGAATTATGCGCAATACAACAAATGGCCATTGCACAACTTTAATACATGGCTTTCAAACATTGTGAAAAACGGCAATTCATTCTTGGTATTTACCATCTGCTTTATTGTAGTTGCTGCTTTGATTGCCTTGCTTATATATTTAATCATCTTGATATTCAAAATAACAACATATAACAAAGTTAAGAAAGCGTTAATGGGTGCTTTTGAGGGCGATTTCGAGAAAGACTTGCAGTTCAAGATGAGAAAGCAAGAGGCTTGGCGTGAGGTCATGAAAAAGAGTGGCTCTTTGAACATAAACTATGAAGAAATGAAAAGTCCAATAGACTTGGTGTTGCCTAAAGAAAACCTTATAGTAAAACCAACGACACGTGTAAATTTGTTCCTATATTCCAGTCTGATTTTGGGTTTCTTGATAACCTTGTTTACCTTTATTTGGGGTATGATATAATGGACGCAAAATATATGGATTTAGCTATAGAATTAGCAAAGAAAGCAGGTGCTCGTGGGGACGTTCCCGTTGGTGCAGTTATCGTAAAAGATGATAAGGTTTTATCAAAGGCATACAATCAAAAAAACGCAAAGAAAAACCCACTTTATCATGCCGAAATAATTGCTATAAATAAGGCTTGTAAAAAGGTCAAAAATTTTAGATTAGAAGGCTGCGAATTGTATGTTACAAAAGAGCCTTGCGTGATGTGTTTGGGTGCTATTTTAAGCGCGAGAATAGATAAAATGTATTATGGTGCAAAGGACAAAAAATACAGTAATTTAGATACCATAAATTTCAATCATAAATGTGAGTACGTTTACATGGAAAGAAAGGAATGTGCAGATTTATTAAGTGACTTTTTTAAGGAGAGGAGGAGGGCAGAATGATAGAATTAGATACAGAAATCGTTGAAGAAAAAACCTTTACTCTTTTTGATAGAAAAGTGCAAGTAATCATATTGAATATAAACAACGAAAAATCAAACTTACCTAAACCTACTTACGAAGTGCAAATCCTTGGAAAGAGCATGACAAAGTGGGTAGAAGATTCCATGAAAGATTATCCTGTAACGGTCATAAATGCGTTGATGGAGAATGACGTAACAACTGTTATTGCTCCATATTTAACCGATAGCGATTATACTGTTGTGTTGTATTGTGATACCCCTCTTTTAACAAAGGACACAATCGAAAATGCTCTTGATTATGTTTCAGCAAAAGGAATGCAAGTGTGTAAACTTGATAGAGGATATATTTTTAGTACGCAATATGTAAAAAATGCAGACAAAATATATGCACCTAAAGCATATTCTTTTAATCCAGACGAGTTTTTTGCAGTGACAAATGTGGCTAGTTTGGTAAAAGTAACAGAAATATTACAACAACGCATAAACGATTTTCATATTCGTAGAGGAGTTGCAATATTACAACCAGCAACTACAACTATTGGTCCCTACGTGCGAATAGGTAACGGGGTTGTGATTATGGGAAACAACACAATCATGGGCGAAACAATCCTGTCCGACAATGTTGTGTTAAAAGAAAATAATATGTTGAGAGATGCTATTATATTGCAAGGTGCAAGTATAAAGGCAAGTGTTGTTAGAAACAGTGTTGTTATGGAAAATGCTGAGGTTATGCCTTTCTGTAATATAGAAAACAATTCAATAGTCAAGAAAGGGGAAAAGGTTGCAAGTTTTTCGAACTTCAATAACAGGAGATAAAAATGAAAGTTATAGTAGGATTAGGTAACATTGGTGAAAAATATGCCAACACCCATCATAATACGGGGTTTGTTATGATAGATGCTTTTGCAGAAAAAATGGGATTGACTTTTTCAAAAAAGAAGTTTGACGCCTTTGTTGCAGAGGGCAATATCGATGGAGAGAATGTCGTTTTGATGAAGCCAACCACATTCATGAATTTGAGTGGGAAAAGCGTATCTGCAATTGCTAGAAAACTAAAGATTGACAGCAAAAATATTATCATCATTTACGACGATATCGATTTGCCGGTTGGAAAGGTAAGATATAGAGAAAACGGAAGTGGTGGAACTCATAATGGAATGAAAAATATCATCGAACTCATGGGGACTCAAGATATTCCAAGAATAAGAGTTGGTATTGGTTCTTCCGAACAGATACCACTTGTGGATTATGTATTGGGTAAGTTCAGTAAAGAAGATATGGAAAAAATCAATGAGGCAAAACCAGAAGTTTTTGAGAAATTGAACGAGTTTATTTCCCATAGATAAAAGGTTGAGTTTTAGTATTATATAATAATGGATATTATAT
>CAYJCC010000007.1:0-13890 GCA_964368655.1 uncultured Lachnospiraceae bacterium
CTATAGGTGGAATATTAAATACTATTTTGATTTTAATTCCATGTGGTTGCATTTTAACCTTTTGTATATTACTAATCTCTGCCGTTGCGATAAAAAGAAACCTACTTGCAAAAAAATATGGTTGCGAATATGTCAACAAGTGTCAAAGCGTAAACTATGTCAAGGTATATAGTTTACTGATATTGGGCTGCATAGTTGCTCTTTTTGTTATGTGTTTATTGCTTCCGTTAGCAAAAGCCACAATCATAGTGACTTAAGAAATAATCAAAAACGATTTACTTTATTGATAAATTTGTATATAATACAGATAATATATAATGAAGAATATCACTTAAGATAATAAAAAGATGGGAGGAAAATATGGCAGAGACAAAGAAACCAGAGAAAAAAGATAAAAATTCTTTACCTTTATCAAAGAAAGATAACCCAAATAACACCGGAGCAAAAGGTCCTGTTCAAAGTAACACAGTTCGTCTTGCTAACGATAAAAAAGAAGAGAAGAGTGAGAACGTATTTGTAACATTGAAGCCAAAGAAGGCTCCAGTTACAGAAGACTCCCTTGCAACAAGAAAATATGCTTGGTTAGCATACATACTTTTCTTTATCCCACTACTAATTAATAAAAAGAGTGCATTCGTTAGACATAACGCAAACGAAGGGTTAGAGATAAACATTGTGGATATCATTGGATTGACTCTTATGTTATGTGGATTGCTCATAAAAACAGAAGATGTTACAGGTACAAGTTTATTAGCAATCTGTGCAATTGTTGGAATATGTTTACTTGCATTGACCACACTCACAAAAATTTACATGATAGCATATAGCGCTCAAGGAAAAGAAATGTCAACTCCTTGGATGTGGAACTTAAGAATAATCAGATAATTACATAAAAAATAAACCGAGGGAAACCTCGGTTTTTTTGTTTTAATTTTTTTATTTATTTTTTTGTGAAGTTTGCTTATTTACTTTCTTCTGTCTCGTCTTTTGTTACACCATCTATGTGTATCTTTTCTCCACAAAAGCAGTTTTTAACAAACTCGGCATAGGTATATGGTTTATATGTGGAATCATACTCAATCAAATATATTCCATCGTATGAGTCAGGAGATTCTTTTCGCGTTTCCTTATATCTGTCGTTTACGTCAATCAATAAATCATGAAGACTTTTATATTCGTGGATACCTCTATGAATTCTTCCATTTGTTTCTTCCCAAACAAACTCAAACCAGTACCATTTTTTCTTTTTGGTGTATGCCAAGAAAGTGTGTCCAGGACCACGCCTGCCGTTTCTTACATAGTTGATAAATAGTGACTTCGTTTCAATTCCTTGTTCTTCAAAAAACTGTTTTTCAAATGTTACCATATCATAACAAAGACCGTATCTCTTAAACAATAATTCGTCCGGAGACGACATTCTATATTCATTAGTTAATTTTTCACGAAAATCAGGTTCTTTACCGTGATAAACGTTTCCTTCGTTGTCAAAAAAACCCCAGTGAAAATTATCACTTAAGAAAGTTAATAACTGTTCTGGAGTTGTAATTTTGAATTCAGAAAATCTCATATATCTTCCTTATTTTTTAATTGGTTTCATTGTAGGGAATAGAAGTACGTCACGGATAGAATAAGTGTCTGTCAACAACATAACGAGTCTGTCAATTCCGAGACCAAGACCACCCGTTGGAGGAAGACCATATTCAAGTGCCATAACGAAATCTTCGTCATACATTTGTGCTTCGTCGTCACCCTTTTCACGTTCAGCAACTTGTTGCATGAATCTTTCTTTTTGGTCGATAGGGTCGTTTAACTCAGAGAAAGCATTTCCCATTTCTCTTGCTGTTATGAAACACTCAAATCTTTCAGTTAAGCGAGGGTCACTAGCCTTTCTCTTTGCAAGAGGAGAAACCTCTACTGGGTAATCAACAATAAATGTAGGTTGAACCAAATTTTCTTCAACATATCTATCGAATACTTCGTAAAGAGCATGTCCCCATGACAATCCGTCTGCCAACTCGATACCTTTCTTTGCACAATCTTTTACAGCCTCTGCAAGAGGTTTTGTGAAGTCCACTCCAGTATATTCCTTTACGGCATCAACCATGGATAAACGTCTCCACTTTTTACCAAGGTCAATTTCTGTTCCTTGATATGTTATCTTGGTTGTTCCACAAGCTTGCATTGCCACATAGTTATACAACTCTTCAGTTATATCCATCATGTCATGATAATCAGCATAGGCTTGGTACAATTCAATAGTTGTAAATTCTGGGTTATGCTTGATATCCATTCCTTCGTTACGGAAAAGACGTCCCATTTCATACACTTTTGCGAATCCACCAACGATCAATCTTTTCAAGTAAAGTTCAGGTGCTATTCTCAAGTACATGTCAATGTCAAGAGTGTTGTGGTGTGTTATAAATGGACGAGCATTTGCTCCACCGGGGATTGTGTTAAGAATAGGGGTATCAACTTCAATAAATCCTTTTTGGTTCAAGAAGGTACGAATAGAAGTTATAATTTTACTTCTTGTTTCAAATACTTTTTTAACTTCAGGATTTGCGATTAAATCAACGTATCTCATTCTGTATCTTAAATCAGGGTCTTTCAATCCATGAAATTTTTCAGGAAGAGGAAGAAGAGACTTGCTTAAAAGTGTCATCTTTGTGATACTTACAGAAATTTCTCCCATGTGTGTTCTAAATACATGTCCTTCAAGTCCCAAAATATCTCCGATATCATGTTTTTTGAATTCAGCATATTCTTCTTCGCCTAATTCGTCTCTTTTAACATATATCTGAATACTTCCACTTTCGTCCAAAATATTAGCAAAAGATGCTTTTCCCATAATTCTTCTGCTTATCATTCTACCTGCAATAACAACATTCTTGTTTTCGAATGCTTCAAAATTATCTTTTATTTCTGATGCAGTGTTTTTTCTGTCAAACTTAACTATTTCAAAAGGATTTTTTCCAGCTTCCTTGAGGTTGTTTAATTTCTCAATTCTAATTGCTCTAATCTCATTGTCGCTTAGTTCGTTTTGTTCTGTAATATCAGCCATTTTTATACCTTCCTTATTATGTACAAGAAAATTATATATATGGTAAGACATTTTGTCAAGCAAAACAAACAAAACACAATGGTTTTATTACTGATTTAAGAGTCTTTTTATCTCCATTTCAAGTTTTTCTAACACCTCATTAACAGTTTTTTCGTCTTTTGCCTCGCACATAATACGTACGACGTCCTCCGTTCCAGATGCTCGCAACAAAATTCTTCCCTTTCTTGAAAGTTTTTTCCGAAGAGAAAGCATTTCCGGGCGAGAAATAATAGACTTGTCACTTACTGCAATATTTATGGTCTTTTGTGGATACAAATTAAGTTGATTGAGTTCGTAAAGACTTTTCCCAGAAATTTTTACAATGTTTGCTACGGTGATGGCAGTGAGTAGTCCGTCTCCACTGTTGTTTTTATCCAACAAAATAATATGACCGGCCTTTTCACCACCAATTATTGCTCCACTTTTTAGCATCTCTGCAAGAACATATTTGTCTCCTACGTCTGAACGCAACAAAATCTTGCCCTCTTTAGCTAACTCTTCTTCAATTGCCGAATTGGTATGGGTGGTTCCAACTACATACCTTGAATCGGTCTCCAAATTTTTCGAGAGGATAAATAACAATTGGTCTCCATCTACAATGTTGCCAAATTCGTCCACGGCTATTATCCTGTCGGCATCGCCGTCAAAAGCAAAACCCATATCTGCCTTTTTGCGTTTAACCAAAGAAATTAAATTTTCAATATGTAAACAACCACAGCCAGTATTTATCTTTCTTCCATCTGACGACGTCCCAGTTTGAAACACGGTTGCACCCATGCTTTTGAATATCATCGGTGCTGTTTTATAAGTTGCACCATTACTGCAATCCACTGCTATTTTTAGCCCAGACAATCTCCCCAGTTTTTTCAAGAAGTTGTAGTACAAATTTAGTATTTTGGTATACTTTTGGCATATTCCGTCAAAAAAGACCGGTTTTTTGTCAAAAAGCCCCTCAATCTCTAATTCCTCTTCATCGTCTAACTTGTATCCTTTAGAATTAAAGATTTTTAATCCATTGTGCTCAGGAGGGTTATGGGAGGCACTTATAACCAAGCCAAAATCAAAGTCTAAATTTTTGGTTAAAAAACATATTGCAGGAGTTGATGCAATCCCACAATCAAATATCTTTCCTCCACCAGCGAGAACTCCAGAAGAAAAAGAATGGAGAAGTGTTTCTCCGGAATATCTTGTGTCTCTTCCAACAAGAATTTTTGCTCTAGGAATTTTATGTGTTAGAGCAACGCCTAAAGAATATGCTATTTCTGGTGTTAGTTTTTTGCCGACGATTCCTCGAATTCCATCTGTGCCGAAATATTTTTTCATTTTTTCCTCTCTTATCCAAGATATTTTTGACTGCGATTCTTTTTCTCTATAGCAATCGACCGGCCTATCACAAAACTATTACTATCCACATTTTCAGTAACAGTCGTTCCTGCACAAATATAAGTTTTCTCGCCTAAAACTAGGGGAGCAATAAGATTACAATTGCTACCAATAAAAGAACCATTTCCCACCTCAATATGTTGTTTTTCTTTTCCGTTATAATTTACAAAAATACTGCCACAACCAATGTTGCACTTTTTACCTATTTTTGCGTCTCCCACATAGGCAAGATGAGACACTTTTGTCTCGTCGCCAATAATGGAGTTTTTTATCTCAACAAAATCGCCAATGCGACAGTTGTTTCCTATTTTTGAAGCAGGTCGCAGATATGAATATGGACCAATCTGACAATTCCTTCCCACAAAACTATCTTTCAAAACACTTGCCGTTATATTGCTATTTCCACATATTTCACTATTGTTGATTATGTTGTTTGGCAAAAGAGAGCACCCACTGTGAATATGGGTTCTTCCGTACAAGTAATTATTGGGGTGTATCACTGTGTTTTTTTCTATGGTAACACAATCATCTATGTAAACAGATTTATAATCTAAAACTATAACCCCAGACCTTTTTAATCTGCGAAATTGTCTTTTATTCAATATCCCTCCGTGCACGAGAAGTAAAACCAATGCTTGTGTTATTATGTATGAAAGAGAATGTCCTTTTGTTTAAAACAAGGAAATTGGTGACTATTGACAATTAGTGTACCAAAGTGTATAATTTAACCATATTAAAGGAGGTTGTATGATAAAGACACTTGAAGATATAAACGCAGAATGTGACGTTCTTTTTACTCAAACCTCCACATTACAAGAAATGGCAGATGACTATTTCGATTTTGTATTTTTGATAAAAGACGACCATATAAAGAAAAAAATATTAGCACAGTACCAAAAAGAAATAGACGAATGGAGAAAGCTCTACGACAGTATCGTTGAAGATGGTATTTGTACTCTTGAAGAAACTAAAGGGTTTTCCACCATGAGCAAGATGATTCAACAAATTTTACAAAAAGCAGTTGATAAAGAGTATGTAGAAATTAAAAAACAATCCAAAGAAATATCAAACAAGTTAAAGATGGGTTTAGACGTCGTTGACAACGCCGAGGACGAACTTTTAGCCGAACTAGTTGAAAACCTACCAGCAAACATTCAAGACAAGAATCAACCACTATATGAGCAGTGTAAGGAAAAGTTGTTAAAAGTAGGGCAGAAGATAAAAGGCGTACAGAATGAATATGTTATGGTTACAAAAAGTTTGGAGTCAAAACTTGAACATTCTTTATTACTAGAAGAAATCGCTGAAGAGTTCAACACAAAATGCAAAACTTTGAGTATGTTGTACTACAACGAAGAACTAGGCGATAGTTTGAAACAATTAGAAGACAAGATGGAGTTGTTTAAGCAGATATCCACAGAGTTCTATTCCCAAATGCAAGAAAAAATATATACAAGCGAAGATATAAAAAGAGAAAGACGCAGATGTTTTGAGTTGATTGAAATAATGACCGATAGTCCTGCAACAGCAACCGTTCTTTTACAAAACAAGAAAAATGACCTCAAAGCATTTATAGAACGAGACTGTGGGGCATTGATAACAAAAACAAAACTAGAAATGATGAGAAGTAGCAGTTCTTTTGAAAAACTATATTCTGAAATGATCAATGAGGTGTATTCTCAACTAAATAAACCCATCAAACAAAAGAAAGAAGAGGGGATATTGGAAGAGAAAAAGAAAAGACTGGAAGAGTTGCACGAGGAGTACATAAAGGAATTTTCTCCACTTTACACGTTCTTCTGTTCTGGTTGGGCAATGACGGTTGTAGATGAATTGATAGCAAATGATATGAAAAAAATAAACGAGGAATAACTCCTCGTTTTTTAATAAAGTAAACACAAAAAAAGTCCAAGATGACCTCGGACTTGATTTTATATTCTATTTATTTTTATTTTGTTATTTATAACTTTATTTTGAATAACTATCAAGTATTAAGTTTATTTGTCTCATGTATTCGTCTTTTGTAGAAATATCTCCAACAAAATACGCTCTTTTTACCTGTTGAATCTGTTGAGACATTTTTGCGATATCAAATGGTAAACTCTTTTCAATTTCTTGGTTTGCGTGACGTCTCATTGTTCTAACAGATGCAATAGATGCTATCCCAACAAACACTGGAACGAATGCTCCTCCAAATAAGAAATGGAAAACCAATATTCCACCCAATCTACCCTTATAAAGAGTAAATTTTGTGTTTTCAAATCTGCTTATTTTAAGATACAATCCACCCATGATCAAGTTGATAACTATCGCTACCACAGAGAAAATCAATATGATATTGATAAAGTTTGTTGCTCCACCAAGAGTTGTGATAGGGGTCCAACTAGACAAGAATTCTAAAGCGCCAGAGTATGTTCTTTCAAGATTAGACACTAAAAAAGTTAGCAATACAATCCAGCAAGCTGACATTGTAAAGCTTAATATTCCAGCCGTAAGCCACATAACTCCTCTTCTTTTATCTATCATGATTCTATCCCCTTACAATAGAATTTTTTTCAATAGAGCCTGAAATTCCTCCTCGGAAATAACGCCTCTATCTCGCAATTCTTTTATCTTTTTAACATCATCAACTAACTTTTCAGCAGTTGTTAAATTTTCTTTAGACTCAATACTATTCGAAATTGTACCACATTTTTCATCTAAAAGCAAGTTTTTTCTTTCAGTTTTTTTCAGCACGGTAATCAACAATAAGATGAATACTACGGTTCCGGATAAGAAAAACGATAGTATTGTTAGGGTTATTAACATGTTGGACGCTTTGGAAAGGTCAAATTTCTTGTCCGTAGAAATTTTTACTAAATAGATTCCAGCAAGTAGGTTTAGCAAGAACTGTATTGACAACGAAACAACCATTATGATCATCACTTCTTTGATGGCGATTCCATATGCATCGACTATGTACCATTCGTTTGCTCCAGTAACGGCTGATATAATTTGATATACGCTGCCGTTTGGGTCGCCTATTGAAACCATTAAATAAATATCCATCGCCAACGTAATAACTGCGTAACATAACGCAATAATACCAGCAGCTAACAACAATTTTTTCTTTGCATCTTCTTTCATCTTTGTTTTATACCCACTTTTTATATTTATACAACATTATACCACTAAAAACCTCTTTCTACAATTATTTTATGCATAATTATAAATTTTAGAATGGTTTATATGAATAATGCTTTGGGTTTTCAACCGATGGTCCTTGCATATTTTTTTGATGGCAAGAATAGACATATATTGGAGGAAAAATATGGAAAACGTAATAAAAATAGTTGAAAATAAGACAAAAGAGTCTCAAAAGTTTAGTGACCATAAGGTTTTTTTGGACAACCGTAAAAAATTAAACTTGACAGGTGTCGAAAAAGTTATAAGCGCGAACGATAATCAAATCGTGGCAAAGGTTGGTGGGTCAAAAATGTTAATATCGGGTAAAGATTTAACGGTTACAAAGTTGGACGTGGACGCAGGATTGCTGGATATTACTGGAGAGATTTTTTCAATAAAGTATAGTGGAGCGCCTCAAGGCTTCTTCAAGAGGATATTCAGATAAATGTTAAACACTCTTTCTCAACCTATAACACTGTTGTGGATTTTTCTACTCGGCTTGGCAAGTGGTGGAGTATTTGGGCTTTTCGCTTGTATGTCAAAAATTCTTTCACACTATGTGTTTCGCTTAATCTTTGATATTGTTGGCTGTTTAATTGGTGGAATACTGTTCATATATGGCATCACTGTTTTCAATAGTGGAGAAATTAGATTGTTTCTTATTGTCGCATATTTGCTTGGAATCTTAATTGAAAGAAAAACAGCCGGAATTTTATTTGCAAAACTTTTTGATAGTGTGTATAATAGTGTTGCAAAGTTTTTTAGGCGAGAGCCAAAAACGAAACTTGGCAAAATAGTTTTTAAGTAGGGAACAAGATGGACAAAAGACAGAAGGCAGAAAAAATAACATGGATAGTAACCATTGGGTTGCTAGTTGTTTTTTTCGTTATTTCAATTGTTCAGTTGGTTTTCCTGTTTGGTATAAAGAAAAAACAAGACGAACTTGAAAACAAGATTGAAGAAGATAGAGCATATATAGAACAGAAACAAAAAGAGATAGATTATTTGAAGTCTGATGAATATCTGCAAGATTGGGCAGACCAAAACGGATACATAAAAGAATAAGAGACAGCGAGTCTCTTTTTTTATTGATGAAAAAAAAGAACGGACAATGTGTCCGTTCTTATTTCCTTTACTTGTTGCGAAGCGATTAAAAAATTTAGTACTAAAGTTTTAGTATCCCACGCAAGTCTTTTATAGGTAATTAAAAATTAAGCTTCTTGTGCTTTTACTTTTTCAAATTCGGCAAGAACTATCTTGTTAAGTTCTTCTCTTGTCTCTGTGTTTAGAGGATGAGCAACGTCTTTGTATTGTCCATCAGGAGTTTTTCTACTTGGCATAGAAATAAAGTATCCTTGATTTCCTTCTAACACTTTGATGTCGTGAACAACAAAACATTCATCAATAGTGATTGATGCAACTGCTTTAAGTTTGCTGTCGTCCTTTTGAATTAAGCGAATACGAATGTCTGAGATTTTCAATTTCCTGTACCTTCCTTTTTTGGTTTTGCACTTTTAATGCTACCATATTCTACCATTTTTATATGATTAAAACAACTTTTTTCGCTACTTTCATAGATATTTTATATGGAACAAATAAATTTTGAAAGAATAAAAAATATACATTTTATCGGTATTGGAGGGGTGAGCATGAGTGCTCTTGCACAGCTTATGCTCAAATTAAAGAAAAATATTAGTGGTTCTGATAGACAAAAAGGGCCATTGGTAAATCTTTTATTAAAAAAGAAAATGCCCATAGAAATTGGAGAAGAAATAGCAGCAAAAGATAATGTGGATTTGGTAATATACACCGATGCAATCAGCGAAACGAACAAAGAGTTTTGTGGGTACAAACAAAAAAACATACCATGTATAAGCCGAGGCGATTTTCTCGAACAAGTATGCCATCTGTTTGACAAGGTTGTAGCTGTTTCGGGGTCACATGGAAAGACCACAACAACGGCAATGATTGCACATATTCTTTTACAAAAACAAAGGGCGACAATGCACCTTGGTGGAGAGGATATTACATACGGAAATTTTGTCGGTAAGGGCAATGAATTTTTTGTAACTGAAGCATGCGAGTATAAGAAAAATGTGGAGAAAATAGCCAGTCATACAAGTGTAATAACAAGTGTGGAATTAGACCACACAGACTGTTACAAAAACATAAGGGAAATCACTGAAACTTTTGAGTGTTTCGTGGCTAAATCAAGCCATAATGTGATACTGTATGATGACGTAAAAATAAGCATAAAAAACAAGTATATAAATGTTATAAAAGTTGGCTTCAAAACAGATAGTGACGTGTTTTGTTTTGGTGTCAGAGAGTTAAAAACTGGTTATTCTTTTCACATAAAAAATGGCAACCAATATGTGGGTAAATTTATATTAAATGTAGATGGTTTTTACAATCTAAAAAATGCACTTTGCGCGATTGCAACTTGTTTACAATTAGACGTTCCATATGTCGAAATTTATGATGGATTAAAATCGTTTGTAGGCGTGAAAAGACGCAATGAAAGGTTGGGGAAACTATATGAAAAACCGGTGATTGCTGACTATGCTCATCACCCCACCGAGATATCTTCGTCCATCGAATCCATGAACAAAAAATATGGCAAGGTTTTGTGTGTTTTTCAGCCACACACATATTCAAGAACGGTCGGATTAATGAAAGAATTTTCTAAATGTTTTGAGAAAACAAACCGATTGATAATTTTCAAAACATATCCAGCAAGAGAGGTCGAAGATGTTCGAGGAAATGAAACAGCGTTGTATAAAAATATTGTAGGCGTGAAAAGAAAATTTTTAACAATCGACAAAAAACGACTGTACAAAAATTTAAGAGAGCAAATAAAGTTTTGTGATGTCGTGTTAGTTTTGGGGGCAGGAGACATTTACGAAATAATGAAAAAATACGTTAAACACAAAAAAAGCCTTGACTAATATATGTTCAGAGTGTATAATTACAACGCAAGAAAAAATTAGAGGTGAGCAAAAATGAAAAAGGGCATCCATCCAGATTATCATGAAGTAACCGTAGTTTGCGCATGTGGCGAAACTTTTAAGACCGGTACAACAAAACCAGGTACAGAGTTAAAGGTTGATATTTGTAGTAAATGTCATCCATTCTTTACTGGAAAGCAGAAAGTGGTAGATATCGCAAGAAGAGCAGACAAGTTCCGCGAGAAGCACAACATTACAAAAAAAGAAAAGTAGCAAATTAAAATAGACTAGTCCCAATACACTTCATTGTATTACTTTAGCGACAAGTCTATTTTTTTTGTAAAATAAATTGGTTAGAAAAGAGTAAAAATGAAAAGAGAAGAATTAAGAGAAAAAACAGCAAAAATCTTAATCAACGGTGGTAAGGAAATTAGCGAGGCTAACATTATCCTAAAAGAAATACCACCATATTCTGAAGTGTCAAAAAAACAAGCAAAAACAGCATTACATATTGCAAAGAAACGTTGTAAGAATATTCCATTACAGCATCTTCTAAAGACGACTGGATTTATGGGATTGACTATCCGTTGCAATAAAGACGCTTTGATTCCTAGACCAGAAACCGAATTGATGGCAGATACAATTATTCACAATGAAAAGAATATAAAGAGTGCGCTGGATTTATGTTGTGGAACGGGCTGTATTGGATTATCAATAAAAAAGCACCTAAACGCAGAAGTGGATTTAGCAGATATAAGCAAACGAGCAATAAAAGAATGTACAAAAAACGCAGTCAATAACGAGTTGAGCGTGAAAATAATACAAAGCAACTTGTTTGATAAAATAACTTCAAAATATGATTTAATTGTAAGCAATCCACCGTATATAAAAAGCGAGGATATAAAAACTTTACAGCCTGAAGTAAAGAAAGAACCAGTGTTAGCACTTGATGGTGGAAAAGACGGATACGACTTTTATAGAGAAATAATTTCTAAAGCTCCACAGTTTCTGAACGAAAACGGACGAATATATTTTGAAATAGGACAAGGGCAGAGCGAAGAAATAGTAAAAATGCTGAAAGAAAATTTCAAAAACATTAGAGTGTTACAAGATTATAACGAGATAGACAGAATTATCTGTGCGACTCTGAAATAATGGAGAATAATTATGATAGATAAGTTAAAAGCAATAAAAGAAAGATATGAAGAAATAGCAGGACAAATAATTTTGCCCGAGGTTATTTCAGACAATAAAAAATATCGTACATTGATGAAGGATTACACTTCTTTACAACCAGTTGTAGAAGAATACGATACGTACTTGAAATTAAAAAAAGAATTAGACGATGATAGAGAAATGTTAAAAACGGAAACCGATTCAGGAATGAGAGGGTTGTTGGAAGATGAAATCCAAGAACTTAAAGGAAAGGTTGAACAAGAAGAAGAAAACTTAAAAGTGCTACTTTTACCAAAAGATGAAAACGATGACAAGAACGTTATTATGGAAATCCGTGGTGGAGCAGGTGGAGAGGAGTCTTGTCTGTTCGGTGCTGTTCTTTTGAGAATGTATTTGAAATATGCAGAAAGAAAAAGATGGAAATGTGAAATTCTATCCGTAAACGAAACCGAACTTGGAGGAATTAAAGACGCTTCATTGAAAATCACTGGCAAGGGAGTATACAGTAACTTAAAGTTTGAAAGTGGAGTTCATAGAGTTCAACGTGTTCCGGAAACAGAAAGTCAAGGAAGAATTCATACCAGCACGTCAACAGTTGCCGTGTTGCCTGAACAACAAGACATTGAATTAGAAATCGAAGAAAAAGATTTGAAAATCGATATTTATAGAAGTAGTGGAGCAGGTGGACAGCACGTTAACACAACTGACAGTGCCGTTCGTATCACTCACTTGCCAACCAACATAGTTGTAACTTGTCAGAACGAGCGAAGTCAGATACAAAACCGTGAAACAGCAATGAATATCTTGAAGAGTAAGTTGTACGATTTGTACAAGACCCAAGCCGATAATGAATATGCTGAAAACAGAAAAGCACAAGTTGGAAGTGGGGATAGAAGTGAAAGAATAAGAACATACAACTATCCACAAGGAAGAATGACTGATCATAGAATAAACTTTACATCATATAATTTGCTTGGATTTGTGGACGGAGATTTAGATGAACTAATAGACGCCCTAAAAGTTGCAGAAAGAGAGTATAAGCTTTCACATGCAGAGTAAATATAAATACTTGACCAAAACACTGTTATTAAGGTATAATAATAATTAGGAGAAAAGTTATGGTAGTAGCAATAATTATTATAGTAGCAGTTGTTGCTCTCATTGTGCTGTTTTATTTCACTAGAGCAAGTCGTCATGGCGATGCAATAGAAAGAGATAAGAAAAAGCACCCAGAGAAGTACGAAAAACTCGAAGAAGAAATGCGTCGTCAAGAAATGTTCGAAATCATGGAGCATAGACGTCAAAGAGAGTTGCAACAAAGACAACAACCTCAGCCGGGAGCCCCAGCAACTCCACCACCACCAAAGAGAAGATGGTGGCACCGTCGCCCACACGAATAAAATCGAATACAAGAAGGGAGAATTTTATCTCCCTTTTTATTTACTTGATAAAAATTTTGTGATACAATAAGCGCGTACGAAAATAGCATCAAAATTACCAAATATTTGGTTTGTGCTGATGTGGCTCAGTCGGTAGAGCAGCTGATTCGTAATCAGCAGGTCGGCAGTTCGAATCTGCCCATCAGCTCCAACATAAACGTCCTTCGGGCGTTTTTGTTTCAAACACTATGCAATTCCTATGTATTATATAACAAAAGAAGATGCAATAAAATTGGGTTGGAAATCGTGGCTTGGCAATTTAGATTCAGTTGCACCAGGGAAAATGATTGGTGGAAACATATTTGCTAATCGTGAAGGGAAATTGCCAGAAGCACCAGGGCGAGTATGGTATGAATGCGATATTGATTATAATGGTGGATATCGTAATAATTATAGATTAATATATTCAAATGATGGTTTGATTTTTAAAACTGATAGCCATTATTCAAGATATATTTCGGTTGAATAAGGAGAAGAATATGAAATATGAATTTAATAGAAATGAATTTGATTGGGCTGAACAATTTTATGATGTTTTACAAAAGAAAATGGGACTCCCTGATTGGTTTGGCAAAAATGCAGATGCATTGTGGGATATGTTAACTGGTTTTATTCAAACTCCATGTGAAGTTGTATTCATTGGTTTTAATAAAAAAGAAAACGATTACAATAAAAACAC
>CAYJCC010000008.1:0-13500 GCA_964368655.1 uncultured Lachnospiraceae bacterium
AAAAACTATATAATAAATAATTATCCTAACGTCTACAGTAATTTTAATATAAAAGATGTACTTGTTAAAATGGACGGAGAAGATGTATATCTGACACTTTTGTTGCCAGAGGTTTTTTATAATTTCTTGCAGATGAAAGATTTTAAGAGACAGTTAGGAGAGTCTTTTAGGTCACAGTTTTTCAACAATGTTTTTATTGAGTTGAAAATTAAAGAAGGGGCATCTCTGGACGAGGGACTCAATAAATGGAAAAAGAAAATAGATAAAATTATGACCAGTGCTATCGTAGAAGAGGAAAGTTATAAGTACAAAGTTGCTAACCTAGAAACTTTTATTGGTACAGATATCAACAATTGCATAACACCTATAAATAGGCTGAAAGGCGAAATGGAAGGAATAATTATTGCTGGAAAATTGAAAGACCCACAGAAACGTACTTTTATGCGTAAAAATAAGAAGACAAATCTGGACGAAGAGAGGGTTTATTTCAGTTTCTTTATAAAAGACGCTACGGGGGAAATAAAGTGCGTATTCTTCCCAAATAAAAGCAATATAGATAAGTTTGAAACCCTTGCAGAAGGTAGAGAGTTGGCAGTGTATGGAGATGTTGACGGATATAACGGAAATAATAGTCTAAAGGTAAAAAATATATCTTTGTGTGATATCACTGAAGAACCAGTTGTTAAAGAAAAAACCTATAAGACAGCAAATGACATATACATTTACGTCAAGCCACAAGAATATATTATGGCAAAGCAAAGTGGTTTATTTGATGCAGTAAAAGAACCTTGTGATTTTATAAAAAATAATGAATTCGTTGTATTTGATTTAGAAACAACGGGGTTAAAACCTGCAGAAGATGAAATAATTGAAATAGGTGCAGTGAAAATAAAAAACGGTAGGTTGAGTGAAACGTTTAGTACCTTGGTGAAACCTAAAGAAGAAATACCAGAAGAGGCAACCAAAATCAATAACATAACTAATCAAATGGTAAGAAATGCTCCTAGTATAGAAAAGGCACTTCCAGATTTTTTCAAATTTGCCGACGGTGCGTATTTAGTTGCCTATAATATTGACTTTGACTTTAGTTTCACTTCAGTAGCAGCATTAAAAATGGGATATAAATTTACTAACAAACAGATAGATGCAATGGCAGTGGCTAAAGGTTGTATTCCAAGTTTGAGGAACTATACATTGAAAAGTGTTGTTACAGCATTGAATGTTCCTTTGGAAAATGCTCACAGAGCAGTTAACGATGCTATTGCTACAGCGAAAGTTTTCCTTGAATTAGGGGATAAGGCTGAAAATTTTATCAAATAAAGGTCGGAAAACCTTGCTAAAATGCGAAATGTTACAAAAATAATGCGAAAATCATTGATTTTCGGTATGTCAGTGTGTTACAATAAAGATGCTTAATAGACTTTACTTAAGAGTGGGGAGACCCACTCTTAAAGTTTATTTATAGGAGTGTTGAAATGAACAACAAAAAAATAGCAGAAACGGCAAAAGACGTGATGTTGCCAATCGCCGAAGAACTCGGGTATGAAATACTTGAAGTGAGTTTCGGAAAACAATTTGGAGCAGATGCTTTATCGGTTATTATCGATAACGAAGCAGGAATACAATTCGAAGATTGCGAAAAGTTTACGAAAGCAGTATCTGATGCTCTAGATGATGCTGATCCAACCGGAGGGGCTTCATATAATTTTAACGTTTCATCGGCTGGTATCGACAGACCATTCAAAACGGATAGAGATTTCAATAGAAATATCGGAAACGAAGTTGAAACAAGGTTGTTTGCTCCTATGAAAGGGAAAAAGGTGTATACAGGAATATTGACTGGATTTACAGACAAAGATGTAACACTACAACTTGAAAACGAAACGGTAAAGATTGAAAGACAAAAAATAGCAAAAATAACATTGGTAATAAAGTTTTAGGAGGATAGAAAAAAACAATGGTTAATAAAGATTTTTTCCAAGCATTAGACGACCTAGAGTCACAAAAAGGAATAAATAAGGAGTTCTTCATAGAGGCACTTGAAAGTGCACTTACAAGTGCATACAAGAAAAACTTTGGCGAAGCAAAAAATGCTGAAGTTAAACTTTCTCCAGAAAAGAGTTCTATAAAGATTTATTCATACAAAACTGTAGTCGAGGAAGTCGAAGACCCAGACAAGGAAATATCTTTGGAAGATGCAAAAGCACTAAAGAAGACATATAAAGTAGGGGATACTATAGCAAACGAGGAGACTCCAAAGAACTTTGGAAGAATCGCAGCTCAAACAGCAAAACAGGTTGTTATGCAAAGACTACGTGAGGCTGAACGTCAAAAAATTATGGACGAGATTAGCACAAAGCAAGATGAACTCATTACTGGAATAGTAAGAAGAGTTGAACCTGAAAACGTGTACGTAGATCTTGGTCTTACACAAGTTGAAGGGGTTCTTGGTTCTAGAGATAGAATTGGTGACGAAAGATTTACTCCAAACAGCAGAATAAAAGTATATGTAAAAGCAGTTAAAGAAAGCTTTAATATGCCTTATGTTCAATTAAGTCGTTCAAATGTTGGATTTGTAAAGAGATTATTTGAATTGGAAGTTCCAGAAATTCAATCTGGCGAAGTTGTTATTAAGAACATCGTTAGAGAACCCGGATACCGTACAAAAATCGCTGTATGGAGCCCATCAGAAAATATCGATTGTGTAGGTGCTTGTGTTGGTAACAGAGGAATGAGAGTAAACTCAATCGTATCAGAACTTAACGGAGAAAAGATTGATATCATTCGTTGGAGCGAAAATCCAGCAGAATTCATTGCTGCATCATTAAGCCCAGCAACAGTATCACAAGTTAGACTTGACATCATTAACAAAACATCTTTAGCTATTGTTCCTGATGATAAATTATCATTAGCAATTGGAAAGAGTGGACAAAACGTTCGTTTAGCTGCAAAACTTACTGGTTGGAAGATAGACGTTAAAGCGAAGAGTAAGATGGAAGATATTGCTGCAGACGAAGATAAAGATGAAGAAGAAATTAAAGAAATTTCAGATGACGGAGCATTTGACGATTTAGAGTAGGAGAATGAAAATGTCAGAAAAAAAACTTCCAGAAAGAACGTGTATTGCTTGTAGAAAGAAATTTCCACAATCAGAACTCGCGAGAGTATCTTTGGATAAAGATGGGAATATACGTTTAGATGAGGGAAAGAAAAACGCCGGAAGAGGAGCTTATATTTGTAAAAATACAGAATGTATGGAAAAATGCATCAAAACAAAGGCTCTAAACAGGTCATATAAGAAAAATATATCTGAAAAGATATACGAAGAAATAAAAAACAAAGTAGAAAAATAGAGGTAAATAATTTGGAAAACAAAGTGGTCGCACAACAAAATAATCAAAGCAATTTCGAGAGTTTGAAAGCCCTCAGTATTTTGACATCTAAAAATGAAGTTGTAGCAATGTTAGGAAACTTGCAAAAAGCAAGACAGTCTTTGGAAAGTATCAGTAACGTTGTTAGAACCAACATGATGGATAAAAAGATACAGGCTGAAAAAGAATCTGCACGTAAGCAAGTTTTAGAGGAAAAAAGTGCTCCAGTTGCTGAAAAATCAGCACCTGAAAAGAAAGAGGTTCAAGAGCCTCGTGAAGAGAGAAAAGTGTGGAATAATAATGGAGCTCAAGATAGACAATTTGCTCCAAGACAGCAAGGAGACAGACCGTTCACACCTCGTCCTCAAGGGGATAGACCTTATACGCCAAGACCACAAGGAGACAGACAATTTGCTCCAAGACAGCAGGGAGATAGACCTTTCACGCCTCGTCCACAAGGCGACAGACCATTTACACCAAGACCACAAGGCGATAGACCTTTCACACCACGTGCTCAAGGGGATAGACCATTCACACCAAGACCACAGGGAGATAGACCATATAGTCCAAGACCTTTTTCAAAACCTGATGCTTCTGTTCCAGATACTTTGGTTAAAAAACCAGAAAGAACTTTTGGAAACAAGCAGAAAAGCAAATCAATGTTAGACGATTCTGATAGAAAAGGGCTTAATAGAAAAGCCAAGATAAGAATGGGCTACATTGTTGAAGATTTTGGTTCTGAAGAAGATGAAGAAAGAATCGGAAGAGTAAGAAGCAAGAAGAAAAAAGAAGTTAAAGTTGCAGAAAAGAAGAAGTTTGAAAAGGAAGTAATCACCACTGATAACTTAACTATCAAAATATTATCTGAAAAGATAGGAAAACCAGTTACCGAATTGGTTAAGAAATGTATGTTGTTAGGACTTATGTTGAACATCAACAGTCCAATAGACTTTGATACGGCTGAATTAGTTGCAGGAGAGTTTGGTATTGAACTTGAGAAAAAGTTAGAGAAGACAAGTGAAGAACTTCTTCAAGAAGAATTCTCTCAACCAGATACCAACGTAAAACCTCGCCCTCCAATTGTTACAGTTATGGGACACGTAGACCACGGTAAAACATCTTTGCTTGATGCTATTCGTCAAACGAATGTATCTGCAGGGGAAGCTGGTGGAATCACACAACATATCGGTGCTTACTCCATAGATGTTAATGGAAACAAGATAACATTTATTGACACCCCAGGACATGAGGCGTTTGCTTCTATGCGTCAACGTGGTGCAATGGTAACAGATATCGCAATTCTTGTTGTTGCTGCTGATGATGGTATTATGCCACAGACAGTTGAAGCAATTAAGTATATAAAACAAGCCGGAGTTCCAATGATTGTTGCAATAAACAAAATGGATAAAACGGAAGCAAATCCAGACAGAATTAAACAACAATTAACAGAACATGACGTTATCCCAGAAGAATGGGGTGGAGATGCAATCTGTGTGCCTATTTCTGCTGTTACAAAGAAAGGACTTGATAGATTGTTAGATACAGTTCTATTAGTTGCTGAAATGGCTGATTTGAAAGCAGATCCAAAGAAAAAAGGATTCGGAACAATCCTTGAAAGTAAAGTAGATAAAGGAAGAGGTGTTGTTGCAACTGTTCTTGTAAAGAACGGAACATTGAAACTCGGAGATTATATTTTGTCAGGATTGACAAGTGGTAGAATCCGTGGAATGATGGACTATAAAGGCAAGGCTGTAACATCTGCGACTCCAAGTATGGCAGTATCCATATTGGGCTTGAGTGCCGTTCCAGAGGCTGGAGATTTAGTTTACGTAACCGACGAGAAAATGGCAAAGGCCGTTATTGAAGAAAGAACTGCTAAATTGGCTCAAGAAAAAGTAAAAATTAAAACAGCAAGTAGCCTAGAAGACTTCCTTGCAACCAATGTAAACGACCAAATGAAGAAATTTAATGTTCTTGTTAAGGCAGACGTTCAAGGTTCTAGTGAAGCAATCAAACAGACACTTGAAAAACTTAAAAACGAAGAAGTTGTTGTTGAGTGCGTGTCAGCTGGTGTTGGTCTTGTTACTGAATCTGACGTATTATTAGCACAAGCAAGTAATGCAACGATAATCGCATTTAACACAAAAATTGATGCAAAGGCAAAAGCATTTGCAGAAAAGAATGGCGTAATCATAAAAGAGTATAGGATAATATACGAGGCAGTTGATTATGTGACCGAAAAAATTGATGCAATGTTAACTCCTATATTTGAAGAACATGAAACCGGCAAGGCTGAAATCAGACAAATCTTCAGAATTAGTAGTATTGGAGCTATCGCTGGTTGTTACGTAACAGAAGGTGTTATCACTAGAAATAGTAAAGCCAAAATCTTGAGAAAAGGTGAGGTTATTGTAGATAGCACTGTTGAAACCTTAAAGATGCAGAAAGATGATGCTAAACAAGTTAAAGAAGGTTTTGAGTGTGGTATTAAATTAAAAGGCTTTAACGATATCAAGGAATTGGATATAATCCAAACCTATGAGATGGTTCAAGTAAAGAGGACGAAAAAATAATGGAAAGAAGAGTTAGAACAATAAACGCTGAAATCCAAAAAGCTATCACTACAATCCTTTTACAAGAGGTAAAGAATCCAAAAATTACTGGAATTATAACAGTGACAGCTGTTGATACTACGAGTGATTTAGAAATATGCAAAGTTTGTGTAAGTATATTTACTACCGATAATAAAATCGACGTATTTAATGAAATAAAACACTCGGCTGGATTTATCAGAAAAGAGTTAAGCCAAATGGTTGACCTCAGAAAAACCCCATATTTACAGTTCTTTTTAGATGAAAGTGCTGATTATGGCGAGAAAATTGATAAGAAACTTAAGGAAATTGAAGAAGAGAGGAAATAGTTTTCAATGGAAATAAACAAGGAAATAATATCCCAGATAAAAGAGGCAAAAAACGTTGCTATCTATACACACACTAGTGTGGACGCTGATAGCATAGGTTCTGCTTCTGCCTTAAGGTCTGCTTTAGAAAAATTAGACAAAAAGGTTGATATATTCTGTGAAGATACAAAAATTTCAGAGAAATATATGTGTATTCCTTTCGCAAGAGAGATAAATAAACCAACTTTAACCGAATATGATTTAGCTATTGCAGTGGATATTGCATCTCCTCAAAAGATTGGAAAGGAAATGCTCCTTCAATTTAACCAAGTTGAAAAAACAATAAAAATTGATCACCATATAAGTGGTGTGGATTTTGCAAAACTTAATTTTACTTGTACAGATTTTTCAAGTTGTGCAATGATAATCTACCATTTAATTCCAATGTTAGGAATAAAAGAAATAGACAAACAAATGGCAGTTGCTTTATATGCTGGAATATCAGGGGATACTGGTTGTTTTAGACATTCAAATACAATGGCGTTAGACCATGAAATCGCTGCTAAACTCATGAGCAAGGGGATAGATTCTCATACTATTGATAGATGGTTGTTCAAATATACAACCATGAAAACAATCGCTTTGAAACAAAGAGTGTTAGGCAGATTCAAGAAGTATCTTGAAGGAAAAATGTGTTTGGCTTATATTTCTCTTAACGACTTGAAAGAAACTCATACAACAATTTCTGAAACAGAAGGAATTATAAACATGATAGATGTTGTTGATGGGTGCGAACTTTCAGTATTATTATGTGAAAGTAAAGCAGGGCTATATAAAGCCAGTTTTCGTTCAGTAAATACCAGCGCAGCTTTGAGAACGGCAGAAGCGTTTGGTGGTGGTGGACATGCCAATGCTTCAGGTTGTCAAATTTATGGTACGTTGGAAACGGTTATAAAAAAGATAGTAAAAGCAGCCGAGGTTGCTTTGGACGGTAAAGAATGATAGGGTTTATAAATGTTAATAAGCCTTCTGGAATGTCGAGTGGGGCTGTTGTTAGCAAGATAAGAAAACTCGCAAACATAAAAAGAGTTGGACATATGGGGACGCTAGACCCTTTGGCTTGTGGAGTTTTGCCTATTGCCATCGGAAAGGCTACACGAATGTTCGACTATTTTTTAGATAAAGAGAAAAGTTATTCTGCTATCTTTGAATTTGGTTATGAAACTGATACATTGGATAGAGAGGGCAAAACAACGGCTACAACTAGTGTTTTGCCAACAATAGAACAGATATTGGCAATCTTGCCTAAAATGGTCGGAGAAGTCGATCAAATGCCTCCTCAATACAGCGCAAAAAGTGTTGACGGGGTTAGGGCGTATAAGTTGGCTAGAAAAGGGATAGAAGTGGAATTAAAACCTAAAAGGGTAACAATTCATGAGATAAAAGTATATTCAAATGATGAAAAGTCTTTCCGTTTCGATATACGATGCTCAAGTGGTACTTATATTCGTAGTATTTGTAGAGATATAGCAAGGGCAGTAAATAGTTTGGCGACCATGACATATTTGCAGAGAACGGAGAGTGGTGGATTCACTATAGACGATGCAATTAATCTAGAAGATTTGACGTTAAAAAATGTAAAAAACAATATTTTACCTATTGAAAAAATGTTTACAAAATTTGAAAGTAGAGAAGTGGAGGAAGATGAGTTTTTGAGATTAAAAAACGGACTTTCCATTACTATGCAAAGTGGTAAAAATGGTAAAATCTTTATAAAGAATAGGGGCATTTTGTTAGGTGTTGCAGACGTCAAAGAAGGACAAGCCAAGATGGTTACCAATTTGATGGAAGACTAATATTATGCAAACTGCTAAATAATGGCTATAAAAAAGAGTTTTTTAGAGCTATTCAAAAAGTGATAAAGGAGAGGTGAAATGATAAAATTTGGACCTGCTGGGAACTGTAAAACCTTTTATGACCAAGGTTATAAGCGAACGATTGAAGCTCCTAAATGGTTAAAAGACCAAGGTCTGACGGCTTACGAGTATTCTTTCGGTCGAGGAATCACTTTGGGCGACGATATGGCTCGTGAAATTGGTGCAGAATGTAATAAATACGGTGTATCAATCAGTGTTCATGCTCCATATTATATCAACTTTGCAACTTCAACGGAAGAATTGGCAGAGAATAGTTATAACTACGTCTTAAGAAGCCTCGAAAAACTTCGACTTTTAGGTGGAAATAGAATTGTTGTTCATACTGCGTCATGTGGTAAGATGACAAGACAAGAAGCTTTTGAATTGGCTTGTAAAAGACTGGCCATACTTAAAGATAAACTTATAGAGCATGGTTTTGATGATATGTTGATTTGTTTGGAAACCATGGGGAAAAGTGGGCAGATTGGCAGTTATCAAGAGATAGTTGAAATGTGTAAGATATATAAAAACTATGTTCCTGCTTTGGATTTTGGGCATATAAATGCATTTACAAATGGTGGAATAAAGGGGAAAGATGACTATGCGAAGATCCTTGATTGTCTAAAAGATAACCTTGATGAATTTCGTGCAAAGAACTTTCACGTTCATTTTAGTAAAATAGAATACACTTCAAAGGGCGAAGTTAGACATCTTACATTAGAAGATAATGTTTATGGCCCAGAGTTTGAGCCGTTCGCACAACTTTGTAAGGAACGTGGACTTGAACCCGTTATAATATGTGAGTCTAAAGAGTACATGGCAAGAGATGCACGTATTTTGAAACAGATATACGATGACGTAAAATAAATAAAAATGACGAAAGATTAAAAAACGACTAAATAGTGAATATTTAGTCTTTTTTTTCGACTTTTTATCTTATTAATCATTGGACGACAAAAATAGAGTATATCAAGAGGTGTTGTATGTTGAAGAGTTTGCTACCACAAAACTTATATATGGCTATTGAGAAAGTCCCACCACAATCTCTAAACGAGATTCGTTTGCGTGTGGGAAAGCCAATTGTTGTAAATATTTTAGGCGAAAATATGTACTTAACAACAGACGGATTATCGTCTAAAAAAGATAATGCACTTATGTGTAAAGCTTCTTATATAGAACATGTTTTGGCGCAATCGAGCAGTAACTCTTTGTATACGATAAATGACCAGCTTATTCGTGGGTATGTTAGTGTGAAAGGTGGTATTCGTATAGGGGTTGCTGGAGATGTTGTTACAAGTGAGGGAAACATTCGTACAATAAAAAATATTGCGTCCCTCAATATCAGAATTCCACATGATATTAAGAACTGTAGTCTTAATGCCTATCTGTATCTTGTGAAGAATGGCGAAGTGCAGAATACCTTGATAGTTTCTCCACCGGGGGCTGGTAAAACGACTTTTTTGCGTGATTTTGCTGTTCAGATTGGCAGACGTGAACGCAACTTAAATCTTTTGATAGTAGATGAAAGGTGTGAAATAAGTGGTTGTGGAATGGAAGGTGGATTAGATGTCGGAGATAGCACAGATATATACACCAACTGCACCAAAAGATACGCTTTTGAAAACGGCATAAGAAGTATGAAACCAGATGTGATCTTGACTGACGAAATAAATCTCGAGTCGGATTTGGAGGCAATAGAAAGTGCAGTAACGAGTGGGGTAAAAGTTGTTGCAAGTATTCATGCAGAAAACATACAAGATTTGAAAAATAAAAAAGCATTTTCGCATTTACTGAATTCAGGATTGTTTACTAGATTTGTTGTGTTAAGTTGTGAGAATGGACCGGGAACATTACAAGGAATATACAATGAACATTTGAATTGTATATATTGTTGATATGAAGATATTTATTTTATTGGTTATAGCTGTGTTTGTTGTGTATATCGGTGTTGGTATAAAGAGATATTATCGTAATAGAGAAAAGATATTGAACGAAATAATTCAGTTTTGCAACATTTTCGAAAATGACCTGAGGTTCAATAAAAACGCTATTTCACAGATAGTTTCAGATAACCTGTCCAAGTTTGATAAAGAGTTCGCGAAAGTGTTGAAAGCATACTTTTTAGAAAACACAATGATTGATTGTAAATATCTAAATAAAAAAGAGCAAGAGATGTTAGAAAAATTCTTTCAATCGCTGGGCAAAAATGATGAAGATGGAGAGATTAGAAATTTGAACAATTATCGGACGGAACTCACGAAAATAAAAGATGATGGTCTTTCGGAGTGTAAAAAGTACGGAGAGTTTTCAGTTAAAATAAGTTTGATTATTGGTGCTTTAATTGTGGTGATTTTTATATAGAGGGGTGGAATATGGATATCGGAATAATATTCAAGATTGCCGGAATTGGAATACTTACAGCCGTTGTGGCACAAGTATTGAAACATTCGGGTAAAGATGAAATTGCAACGTTGACGACATTGGCAGGAGTGGTCATTGTTTTGCTTATGGTGGTCAATATGATAAGCGAACTGTTTAATACGGTTAAGTCGTTGTTTTCTCTTTACTAGGGGGTAAAATGGAGCTGTTAAAAATTGTTGGGATAGGAGTAATAATCTGCATTACTATAGTGATTGTAAAGCAAGTTCGTCCAGAATTTGCAGCTATCCTAACTATTTTAGGCAGTTGCTTTATGTTGGTGTACTGTTTGAAGTTCGTTGTTGAACCACTGAACGTATTGAACAATATTGTACTAAAGACGGGTATAGATAGTGAACTTTTTTCAGTAATATTAAAGATTATTGGTGTGGGCTACTTGATTGAGTTTGGCGCAGGAATATGTTTGGACACGGGGAATAATGCAATAGCAGAGAAAGTCATTCTAGGTGGAAAAATTCTTATTTTGATTCTTTCGATTCCGATTTTGACCTCTATATTTAATATAGTGCTGGGGTTAATACCATGACAGCAGTATACAATAAAAAAATCAATGTGTTTGAGGTAAACCCAGAAAAGAAAAAAAGCAAAAAAAAGACAATAATTTTGTTTGTATTCTTGTGCATTTTTTTAGTTGCTACACTATGTGAAAAGGTAGTGTTTGCTGATGATGAATCTGGAACAGAACAATTACTTGCAAACGTGGAAACACAGTTGAATGATTTGGATTTTTCTCAAATTGAAGAATCCATAGATTCTTTAGATGGAGAAATAGAACTCTTTGAGGGAAGTTTCAAAGATAAAGTGTCGGGCATTATTTCTGGAGAATATTTTAACGATTATTCCAGTATCTTCTCTGCTGTTACGGGTATATTGTTTGACCAATTATTGAGTTTGTTGCCAATCTTTATGACCATTGTTGCAGTTGCCATTTTGTTTAATATTTTATCCAATATGAAAAACGAAAAACTGGCAGGTGTGGACAACATTGTTTATTTTGCAAGTTTTGCTGTCATAGTATTATTACTTGCTGGAGTAATTGCAAAAGTTTCTACTACAACCCTTACCACTATTTCTTCTATGAAATCGCAAATGGACGCAATTTTCCCCATACTTTTAACATTGTTGACTGCTGTTGGTGGCGTTGCGTCTGTAGGGGTGTACAAGCCTGTTGTTGCAATTTTGAGCAGTGGTGTAGTTACCATTGTAAAAGGTGTGTTGTTTCCCATTTTTGTGTTTGCTTTTATTTTATTGATTATTGGCAACTTATCACCAAACACAAAACTAAGTAAGTTCTCGTCTTTTTTATCAAGTTGTTTTAAGTGGATAGTCGGTTTTGTTTTTACTCTCTTTAGTGCTTTTCTAGCAATCCAAGGAATTAGTGCTGGAAAATATGATGGCGTCAGTATAAAAGCTACCAAGTTTGCAGTAAAGAGTTATGTTCCTATATTGGGTGGGTACTTAAGTGATGGCATGGATTTTATCATTTTAAGTTCATTGCTCATAAAAAATGCTATAGGGGTGGGAGGGCTTTTTATTATCTTCATGACGATAATCTCGCCCGTGATAAAGATAGTTGTTCTGAAATTGGGATTACAGTTGACAGCAGCTGTCATGGAGCCAATAGGAGATAGTCATATAAGTAATTTTGTAAACGACTGCGCAAAAATATTGATTTATCCATTGGTTATTATCTTGGCAACGGGATTCATGTATCTTTTAAGTATTGGTTTAATAATGTGCACGGCGAACGTGTTATAGGAGGAAGTATGGGAGAGTGGTTGTTAGGGTTGATAGGGATTGCTTTTGCTGGAGTGATTCTAGATGTTATATTGCCAAGTGGAAGAACCAAGGGAATTATACAATGTGTATTTGCCATTTTTTCTTTATATGTGATAATTGCACCTTTGCCAGACTTGTTTTCCTCAACTGCTACAAATGCGAACCAAACCTCTATAGAGATGGACGAAGAATTTTTATATTCTACTAACTCTCAAATAATAACAGCTTTGGAAAATACTATAATCCAGCATTCAAAAACTGAGGGGCTAGATGGCGTATCGGTTGTTATTTGGGCTGATTTGTCGAAAAATGAGATTGATGTTGAAAAAGTTTACGTAGATTTAACAAATGCTGTTCTATCAGAAGATAAAAAGAATATAAATAAATATGAGGTCTTAACGGAAATTGTACAAAGCCATGTGAATGTGTCAAAGGAGGATATTACTTTCTATGGATGAAAGAAAGACTATCGAAGTAACGAACATTACAGAGAAAGAGTACTCCTCAGTTGATAATTCCAAAAAGGAAATTGTGGACAATTCTGTGCCAGAGAAACCACCCAAGAAAAAAGACCTGCTTTCAAAGGATTGGCTAAAAAGGTTTACGACAATAAAAGGGGTCAAGTTAATCATACCTTTGATACTGCTAGGAGTTGTTTTGGTGGGCTACATAAGTCTTACAAGCGAAACAACAACTAAAAATGAGACGGAAACCACAAGCGAGTATATGTCAGCAAGTGAATATACTGAAATGCTGGAAACTAAACTCTCATCAACATTATCGAAAGTAAAAGGTGCAGGAACGGTAAGTACTATAATTTCTTTGGACAGTGGTCCCGAACTTGTATATGCAACCTCAAAAGACACCAAGACCAACACTGTAACATCTGGGGCAAATACCACCACTACGGTTGCAGTTGTCGAAGAACCAATTATAATAACGCAGAGTGGACAATCTTCCCCGTTGATATTGATGGAAAAGATGCCACAAGTGAAAGGGGTTATAGTTGTGTCGTCGGGAGCGGCAGATGTGAAAGTAAAGTTGGAACTTATACAGGCAATACAATCATTGCTAGATGTGGAGGATAAAAATATAC